>NZ_JAUBQX010000030.1:0-11545 GCF_036701505.1 Microcoleus sp. Pol11C2 | reverse complement strand
GTTGTTGTCGAAGTCGGAGTTGTTGTCGAAGTCGGAGTTGTTGTCGAAGTCGGAGTTGTTGTCGAAGTCGGAGTTGGTGTTGTTGTCGGAGTCGGTGTTGTTGTCGGAGTCGGTGTTGGCGTGGGAGTAGGAATCGGCGTGGGAGTAGGAATCGGCGTGGGAGTAGGAATCGGCGTGGGAGTAGGAATCGGCGTGGGAGTAGGAATTGGCGTGGGAATGTTAACAGTAAAACTGCCTAAATTGCTACCTACAACTTGATTACCAAAAGTATCTTTTACTTGCGATGCTTGCAAATTAACAGCGTAACTGCCATTATCTGTATCATCCCAACTTCCCCCAGGTGGAGTCAGTGAATAAGTAGCGAGGCGAGGTGTACCATTACTGTTAGTATCGACGCTGACAAATGTAGCAGGAATTGTACCGCCTGACCAACTTACTAGAATGTCAGAACTATCTAAACTGCTAACATCTATTCCAGTATTGTCGTTGAGAGTAACAGTAAAAGTCTGGGTTGTAGCGCCTGCTGTCGTAATATCAGCGATAGGATTGATGGTGACAGTCGGGATAATTCCATCTATTGCTATTGCTTTGGAAGCACCCAAAGAATTCACTACACCCGGAGTTGGCAAGATTAAAATAGCATCACCATTGGCAGCATTCTTAATAGTACCGCTACTTAAAGATAAAGCAGTTGTCGAAACATAGTCTAAGTCAGGATTGCTATCGCCTGCTGCGACTGTATACCGAAATGTTAAAGTGTTGCTACCGCTGCCTGAGAGGTAATTCGCAACGGGAGTTACACCTGCTAAACTAAGCTGTGGCGTACCCGTAACGTTGACTGTTTGAGAGAATTGAACGCTGATGTCAATCGATGTACCGATACCGTAATTTCCGTCTGCTGTCACTGCGCTGACGCTGGTAATGTTAGGGACGGGGTTAATTGCAATATCGGCGGTTTCGGTAGCGCTACTGAAAACGCTGGATGTGCCGTTGGTAGCTAAGTCTGCTGTTACGTCTGCTGTGCTGCCGTTGGTGCCAGTAATTTGATCCCACGCTTGGAAGGCGATCGCGTTAGTAACGGTTCCACTATAGGTAGCTGTGGGTACGAAGCGGATGCGGGTGGATGCGTCGGATGCTAGCAGTCTAGCAGAGGTAACAGAGGCGGTGAAGGTGTTCCAGGTGGTGCCGTCGGTGGTGTATTGCCAACTGCCGTTAGTCGTGTCGAGGTTGGTGATGGCAATACCTTGTAAGGCGCTGGCATTAGGATCGGTGATTTTTGTGCCGCCGAGGTTGGCGATGATGGTACTAATGAGTGTACCTGTGCTGGCACTGTCGTTTTGGTTTTGGGCGTTGAGAGTGGGGATGCCAGAATTATCGAGGGTGGGAGAGTCGTTGACGAGGACGCTGACGGTGGTGGGTGTGGAAGCGATGCCGTCGGTGGCGGTGTATTGAAAGGTGTCTACACCGTTGAATCCGGCGTTGGGGGTGTAGTAGAGGCTACGTCCTTTGTCAATAGCGATCGCCTCGACTGTACTATCCGCATTCGGGTTGAAGGTGGCATCGGCGGCACCTGTTGTGGGGTTTAATTTGGCGATATAGTTGGGGGTTTGTCCGCCGATGTTGTTGAAATTGCCGGCCACTATGGGGTTGCCACTGCTGTCTATGGCAATCTCAGTGACTATATTATTCGCATTCGGGTTGAAGGTAGCATCTGCCGCACCTGTTGTGGGGTTTAATTTGGCGATTCCACTGCGGGGTTGTCCGCCGATGTTGATGAACTCGCCGCCCACTATGGGGTTGCCGTTGCTGTCTATGGCGATCGCTCTGACTGTATAACTCGCATTCGGGTCGAAGGTAGCATCGGCGGCACCTGTTGTGGGGTTTAATTTGGCGATTCCGCTGCGGGGTTGTCCGCCGATGTTGATGAACTCGCCGCCCACTATAAGGTTGCCGCTGCTGTCTAGGGCGATCACATTGACTGCACTATTCGCATTCGGGTTGAAGGTGGCATCGGCGGCACCTGTTGTGGGGTTTAATTTGGCGATTGCGATGCGGGGTTGTCCGCCGATGTTGTGGAAATCGCCGCCTACTATGGGGTTGCCACTGCTGTCTAGGGCGATCGCTCTGACTGTACTATCCGCATTCGGGTCGAAGGTAGCATCAGCGGCACCTGTTGTGGGGTTTAATTTGGCGATTCCGCTGCGGGGTTGTCCGCCGATGTTGATGAACTCGCCGACCACTATGGGGTTGCCGCTGCTGTCTAGGGCGATCGCTCTGACTGTACTATTCGCATTCGGGTCGAAGGTAGCATCAGCGGCACCTGTTGTGGGGTTTAATTTGGCGATTCCGCTGCGGGGTTGTCCGCCGATGTTGATGAACTCGCCGACCACTATGGGGTTGCCGCTGCTGTCTAGGGCGATCGCTCTGACTGTACTATTCGCATTCGGGTTGAAGGTGGCATCTGCCGTGCCATCGCTATTCAACCGAGCGATTCTGTTGCGGGCTTGTCCCCCGATGGTGGTGAAATTGCCGCCCGCATATATCCAGTCGTTGATGATGGCGGTGCCGTTGGTGGGGGCGGTAGTGATGCTATTCACCGAGACGCGGGGACTCCCGGTGTCGTTGGCGAGCACGTCGATGCTAACTTGGGGTGAGTTGACTGTAATGGCTTTGCTGTCTGGGTTAGCGGTGGCTGCTAGGGTGTGGCTGTAGGCTAAAGCCTGAATCGGTGTTGCTTCGATGGACCCGATTTGTACTTCCAGTTCCCAATCTCCGCCTAGTTTGGCATTGCCCGTAGGGTTGGCAGAGGCGGCGATGTCAGCACCAGTTAATTCACTCAGACGTTGGAGGAAGTGGTTAGGTTTTGTGGGCTTAACACCAGTCGATTTAACACCAGTCCCGTCGAAGGCTAAAACCCCCGTCTGATAGCGAAAGTTCTCTGAAGAGGACTGAATAAATAAATTGTCTTGATTGTTTTCAGTCGGTTTCAACCGACTTAAGCTATGAGACAGGGGTTTTAACCCCTGGCGGATGTGGTGAGTGTGGGGGATGTGGGAGATGTCGGGGCTGTCAATTTTCACCGATACATCGGCGGCGATATTACAGCCATAAAGGAGAATATCAGCACCATTTGTTAATGCTTTGCGCCACTGTTTGAGTTGATGACCGAAACTTTCTATATTGCTGCTGTTGAGTGTATTTGCACCGAGTTGTACGACACCTGGACTGCCGTGAGAGATAATATGTATTGCTTCTATATTTTTTTCAATTGCTAGCCTTTCGGTAATTTGCTCAATGCCATCCCGCGTTTCATCTAGAATAATTACTTTACCCTTTGGAGAAAGGTCGCTAATTAAACTCTGGTAATCTTCAACATTTGAGTCAATAAAGACTAGACTTGAAACAATTTTTTGCTGTGTCATTATGCTCCCTCTTTATTCTTTAAGTATTATATGTCTCATTCAAATAGGACTTATGCACTCATTAGCATCTAATGGCGAGTCAGATCAAATCCGGTGGCATCGGCATTATAAGTTTATAAGTAAAGCAGGCCGGAAAGCGCACTATCCTAGAGAATTGCGGGCTCTCCGGCCCGCACCACAAATTACATAGTTCTCATGTACTGGGAAATGAGATCATAACATTACCAAGGACTCCCAATCATCGTAAATCCCGCCCAATAATAAGGATGGGAGAGATTTACATTAGTCAGTTTAGCTAATTCTGGCGGCAATTCTAACTCCTTATTTAAGTTTGACAAAATTAAACGACCATTTTCAATGCGAACTTGACCTTTGATCATAGCAATTTGAGCCTGCCGCAAAGCTTCAGCTTTAATCGGCGCGACCTTCAAGTGATGGTAAAATTCAGCCATTAACCCTAAAGTACCTTCATCGCTGACGTACCAAAGACTCGCCAAAACTGACTTCACCCCCGCTTGCACAGCTAGCCCCGCAAAGCCTAATTCCACGCCCTCATCACCCACAGCAGTTTTACAAGCGCTCAACACCAATAGCTCAACTTTAGGCGGCTGATTCCACCCTAGTTCGCGCACGCGATCGAGTGTTAGCCTGGTGTCTGATAACTGAATGTAAGAATTGCTCGGTACTCCTGACTTAAACTCTCCGTGAGTGGCGAGGTGAATAATTCGATAGGCTTGGGCGGTGCGTTGCGACCTCAGATTATTGAGAGTAAAGGTTTGATTAAGGAAAGATTGGCCTTTCCATTCGGAGGCAATAGCGTTAAGTTCTGCAGGCACTGCTAGCAAGGGTTGGTTATTGGTAAATTGCGAGGCTCCCATTGCTAAAACTTCAGCATTTTTAAGGCTTTCATAGTTAGTATCGGTCAAGTTGACACTGGGAATGAGTCCGATGCTGTACTTTTCTACTAGAAATTGGGAACCGTCATGGAGGGCGGCTAAGGGTAGCGTTCGCAATCCCGCATCCATACTAAAAACTAGCGTATCGATTCCCTGAGCTTTCAAATCAGCTTCTAAGGGGGCAATCATCCACTGGTAAAGTTGTTGGGATGCTGGCAAATAGCTCTGAGTATTGAGGTTTCTGGGATTAAGGAGTTCCGACCTGAAGCTAGCGACGACTTGCATCAAAGTTTCGCGCCGGGCGGCGGGGATGCTTTTATGAATTGGGATACCCGTAGGGGGGACGATGATCAGGTCTAATTGTTCAGGGCGGGATAAGGTGTAAATAATGGCTGATTTTTTACCAGTTTGGCTGGCGATCGCTCCAGTTATTTGCTGTATCGCCGTAAAAGATTGCAAATCGCCCCTGACTTGCTGGTTAATGTATGACCCCACTTGTTCGCTATAGAAGATATCGATAAACAAACTGGCTTCAGGGATATCGCCTTTATCGATCAGTCCTGTGATATCGCTGGGGCTAACCGTATTTAGAATGATTCCGGCTTGGTTGGTTTTGATTTCTAGAGGGGATATTGAGTCGGAAACTGCCGCGTTGCTGTTGCTGTTGCTGTTGCTGTTGCTGTTGCTGTTAGCTGATTGCGCGATCGCGTTGGTAATTGAAATATCCGGTAAAGGGAAGGTGGCATCAAGAGACGGAGATAAAGTTGGTGTCGGAGTAGGTAATGGCATCGGCGCTAGCATTTCAGGCGCAATGGAGGGCCCAAGCAATATCGGAGACGGTATTGCTTGTGGAATTGGCGCAGGTGAGGGCGTTGGTTCTGGTATTAAAGATGGCGCGGGTGATGGCGTTGGTTCTGGTATTAAAGATGGTGCGGGTGATGGCGTTGGTTCTGGTATTAAAGATGGCGCAGGTGATGGGGATGCCGTTGGCTGTGGGGTTGGAGATGGTGTCGGTTCCGGTGTTGCTTGTGCAGTTGGAGATGGTGTCGGTTCCGGTGTTGCTTGTGCAGTTGGAGATGGTGTCGGTTCCGGTGTTGCTTGTGCAGTTGGAGATGGTGTCGGTTCCGGCGTAGGTGATGGTGTAGGAGATGGTGTCGGTTCCGGCGTTGGAGATGGTGTTGCTTCCGGCGTTGGTTCCGGTGTCGGTTCCGGCGTAGGTGATGGTGTAGGAGATGGTGTCGGTTCCGGTGTAGGTTCCGGCGTTGGTTCCGGTGTAGGTTCCGGCGTTGGAGATGGTGTTGGTTCCGGCGTTGGAGATGGCGCCGAACTAACGATCGCAATATTGCCCTGAGTGTAAGTGCTAGGCACCGCGAACTGTGGCGAAATTGTCTCGGAACCTGATGTAATGGCTCCCGTCGTCCCATTCGTTGTCGCATCGCCGACAATAAAAGGTGTAGTAGTGTCCCCTGCGTGGCGAATAGTAATCGCGCCGCCACTTGTGCCATTAGCGCTGGAAATGCTCGCATTTACACCGTTACTATCTGTAAAAGTGCCGCTGACTGTGAGAAGATTGCCAGCCGTGAGGTCAATACTGCCGCCAGTAGACTGGAGAGTGCCTGTAACGGCGATGTCGGTAGCAGCTTTGAGGGTAATATTGCCACCAGAAGTGGCGATCGCATCCAGCGCAATGTCCCCTGCTGATTCCAAAATCACAGGTCCGCCTGCTGTCGAAATCGCTCCCACTCCAATGCTATTGCCCGAAGCAACACCGGGCGAAGCAAAAAATGTCTCCCCTGCTGTCGTATTCGGCGGCACATTGGCAGCATTCGCCAGAGTCGAAACGCCCGATCGCAGAATTAAAGCTGCACTACCTGAAAGCACCGCCGCATCTGGATCGGCAGAATCTGACAAAGTAGTATCTGGCCCAATGATACTAATATCTCCCGCCGCGATCGCGCCTTTTGCTTCTACCTTAAGTGAGGTTCCAGTATAATCACCAAATCTCACATCTCCCTCGGAGCTAATAATCGGGTCGTACAAACTCAAAAAATTGCCACCGTTGCCAGACAATGTGAGAATACTTACATTACCTCCCGCAGCAAAGTGAGCATCACCCGAAACATTGCCATTGCTCAATAATGTGATATCCCCTGCAGATTGGAATGCAGGGTTAGGGTAATTTAGCGCGAAGATATCAATATTTTGATTACCTTGTATAGTAAGATTGCCACCTGCGATCGCCCTGAAAGGATAACTGCCATCCCTCACCCGCACCGTATCTCCTGCCAACAGATACAAGTTGTTCTGAGTAAGTAGCTGGCTTTCTACCAAAGTGAGATTACGTGCTGCCGAGAGTGTAGCATTCTGACTATTAACAGTAGAACTAGCGATCGCCACATCCCCGCTTTCCACCCTCAAACCCGCCGTCAAAACCACTTCTCCTGCACCGTTAACGGAGATACCAGTAGCAGAGTTCCTACCTGCGCCCGCCAGAAATTGCGGAAGAGACAAAGGCAGAGATAATTCCCCATTTTCTGCCAACAATCCCCCATCAACAACTCCTATTTCTAAACTTAATAAATGCCCTTCTTGACTAATCCGAACAGCATTCTCACCGGGAACAGCAGCGACAACAATATTACCTTGGGGAGCATTGAGCGAACCTGTGTTGACAACTGTGCCGCCAATTAAACTTATACTTTGCCCCGGCATGACTGCTAAATTACCTGCATTGATGATACTTCCCGGTTGGCTGAGATTAAAGTAAAAAGTGTTCGGAGTTCCTATCATGGTACTGTAATCGTTAGCTCCTGCAACATTGAACAAACCGGAATCAAAACCGATGTTAGTAGCAGTAGTAGCTGTAAAAGCAGCCGGAAGATTCAAGCTAGCATTAGGGCCAAAGATAATGCCCGAAGGATTGATTAAAAATAGGTTAGAATTGCCGCCACTTACTTGAATTAAACCGTTAATAAGAGAAGGATTGCCGCCTACTACCCGTCCTAAGATGTTGCGAATAGCGGGAGGAGAAATAAAATTAGCAATCTGCCCTTCGCTAAGCCCAAACTGTTGAAAACTGTGGAAAAGATTCGCTCCATCTCTAGAAGTTTGGCCACCTGTGATATTGAAGCGATCGCCGTTGTCAGGTGTGACAGTAGTGCCAGTGCGATCGGGTGCGGGAACAATGGGTTGTCCTTCTACCACCGCTGTACTCAAAATAGTGGCTGCGATCGCTAGCATTGCAGCACCCTGTATAGAAAAGAAGGCTAGTTTCATTAGCTTTGAGCTGGCAGAGCACGTATCGGACAATTATAACTTTAAGGTATTGGCTGCTCAGTGTGGTCAAGTGTGGCGTAGACTTAGCGATTAAGAACCTCGTCACGATCATGGCGGTTGCTTTACCAGAAAATCACATTCTGCACCCTCAACTGTCACGCTCGGTTTTTACTTATTTTTATCCACCAATAAAGCTATAAATTATAGCTTTAAACCGTACATTGACTGAGAAGAAACGTTTTAAAGCGATAATTTATTATTTTAAAAATAGAGTTTTCTGCGTAATTATGCTGTGTCACACCCCAATCAACGTAATGTGGGCTGAAAATCACAGCAAAAGTGCGATCGACTGTTGACGCACCCTATACACTAGGCGATCTAAATCGGGGCTACCACAAAGTATTTGCAGGCTGCTACCGGAAAAACTCAACATTTGTTACAAAAACAAAATTTTTTCCTTTCTAACGCGCTATTCTATACAGAAAACTGGTGCTTTTTGAGTTAGCTTTAATTTTTAGCAAAAAAATCAATATGCTCTCTATTTCAGGCGTTGCTGTCCAGACGCTGCTTTACGAAAGTGTCAACTCTCTGGTTTACCGGGCGATTCGGGAAGCAGATAACCAGCCGATTATCCTCAAACTCCTCAAAGAGAGCTACCCCACACCTCAAGAATTGGTGCGCTACCGCACCGAATACCGCATCACCCAAGAGCTAAAAGAGCCGGGAGTCGTGCAGGTTTATGACTTGCAAAAATACCAAAACAGCCTCGTGATGTTTGTGGAGGACTTTGGCGGCGAATCCTTGAAAATATGGATGCAGCAGCGAAAGTTTACTCTGGAGGAATTTTTGCAAATTGCGATCGCCACAACTGAAATTTTAGGTCAAATTCACAGCGCCAACATCATCCACAAAGATATTAACCCCTCGAATATTGTTTACAACCCCCAAACGGAACAATTAAAAATTATCGACTTTGGTATTGCGACTCAGCTAACGCGAGAAACACCGAGCCTGAAAAACCCTAACGTTTTAGAAGGAAGCCTCGCTTACATCTCGCCCGAACAAACTGGCAGGATGAATCGTACTCTCGATTACCGAACGGATTTTTACTCCCTTGGCGTTACTTTTTATGAATTACTCACAGGAAAACTGCCTTTTGAGACAGAAGATGCTTTAGAGTTGGTTCACTGCCACATTGCCAGACAGCCGGTTTCCCCGGAGGAAATCGAGCCAAAAATTCCCCTAATTGTCTCGCTTCTTGTCAGTAAACTGATGGCCAAGAACGCCGAAAACCGCTATCAAACTGCCTTGGGAATAAAGCACGATTTAGAAATGTGTCTGGTTCAATTACAAGAAACCGATAGCATAGCAGAATTTGACTTGGAAACGCAGGATATTACAGACCATTTCCTGATTCCCGAAAAGTTATACGGTAGGGAAACTGAAATTTCTCATCTATTAGCCGCATTTGAACGAGTCAGTACAGGTTGCGCCGAAATGATGTTGGTAGCTGGCTTTTCTGGGATTGGTAAAACCGCAGTCGTGAACGAAGTCCACAAGCCTATAGCCCGACAGCGGGGCTATTTTATTAAAGGCAAATACGACCAATTTGGGCGCAATATTCCTTTCAGTGCATTTGTGCAAGCATTTCGGGAATTGATGGGACAATTATTATCAGAAAGTGACGCTCAGTTACACAGATGGAAAACCCTAATTATCACCGCAGTAGGCGAGAGTGGGCAAGTCTTGATTGATGTAATTCCTGAATTAGAACGCATCATTGGTGTTCAAAGTCCTGCACTAGAACTGTCGGGGACTGCCGCCAAAAATCGCTTTAATTTGCTGATGCAAAAGTTTGTGCAAGTATTTACTACTGCCTCACATCCCTTAGTGATGTTTTTGGATGATTTGCAGTGGGCAGATTCGGCATCCCTGAAGTTGCTACAACTGTTAATGCAGGATAGGGGGCATTTGTTGGTGTTGGGTGCTTATCGGGATAATGAGGTGTCACCTACTCATCCGTTTATTTTGACGGTGGATGAGATTATCAAGTCGGGGGCAGTGGTGAATACTATTACCCTGCAACTGTTGAGCCAAAGAGATCTCAATCAGTTGGTAGCAGATACGCTGATTTGTAATTTATCCTTGGCCGTACCCTTGACAGAACTGGTTTATCAAAAAACCCAAGGTAATCCCTTTTTCTCAACTCAATTCCTCAAGGCATTGCATGAAGATGGCCAAATTATCTTTGACTGGGATGTACGACATTGGCAGTGCGATATTGCTCAAGCTAGACTTACCCACGCCTCGGATGTGGTTGAGTTTATGGCGGTGCAATTGCAGAAGTTGCCTGCCAAAACTCAAGATGTTCTGAAGTTGGCGGCTTGCATTGGGGCGCAATTTGATTTAGATACATTGGCAATAGTCAACGAAGAATTACCCGAACAAACAGCATCAGCACTATGGAAAGCCTTGCAAGAAGGACTCATTTTACCCATTACAGAAGGCTATAAATGCTTCATTCCAACAGATGCTCGATCCCATATTGAGTCTATTACCACTCCAACTTATCGCTTGCGGCACGATCGCATCCAGCAAGCGGCTTATTCATTGATTCCCGACAACCAAAAACAAGCCACTCATCTCAAAATTGGACAGTTACTGCTACAAAATTATTCGGAGATAGAAAGAGAAGAAAAACTCTTTGATATTGTGGGGCATTTAAATCAAGGAATTGAGTTAATCTTCCAACCGAGCGAACGAGAAGCCTTAGCCCAACTCAACTTAGAAGCGGGAGGTAAAGCCAAAAGTTCTACCGCCTACACTGCGGCAAATATCTATGTACAAACGGGAATTGCTCTGTTGAGGGCTAACGGCTGGCAAAGTCAGTATGAGTTGACCCTGAATCTCTATGTTGCTGCGGCCGAAACTGCCTATTTAAATGCTGATTTTGAGGGTATGGAACAGATGGCAGCGCAGGTTTTGCAAAAAGCCCAAACCATTTTAGACAAAATTAAAACTTACGAAATTCAAATTGCCGCTCAAACAGCCCAGAGCAAGGTGTTAGAAGCGATCACAGTCGGTAGAAATGCCCTCTTACAACTGGGTGTTGAACTCCCGATTGAACCTAACGAAGCCTTGATTAGTAAAGCGCTACAAACCCTTGCGGGCAAACTTCAGGACAGACAGATTGAGGAACTCGTTGACCTACCTTTGATGACCAATTCTCAGACTCAAGCAGCCATGCAAATTTTAAGAATGTTACCGGGATCGATTTTTATTGGAATGCCGGGTTTACTGCCCCTGCTTAGCTCCACTATGGTGAGTTTATCGCTCCAATTTGGGAATGCACCCGCATCAAGCGTGGGGTATACAATTCATGGGATGGTATTGTGTGGTTTTTTGGGAGAGGTAGAAACAGGCTATGCCTTTGGGCAATTGGCACTCTCATTGCTGGATCGGTTGAATGCGCGGGAATTCAAGTCTATAATTCTGGGTTGTTTTGGGGGGTGGATTCAGCATCGCCAAGAAGCTCTCTTGGCAGCGATACCAACGCTGAAAGATGGCTATACTGGGGGCATGGAAACTGGCGATTTTCTCAACGCTGGTTACAACATATTTTTTTACTTTAATACCAACTTTTACAGTGGGGTAGAACTGGATACTTGGGAGCCAGAACTAGCACGTTACAGCGCTGCCTTGGCGCAGGTAAAGCAATATTCTGCCCAGGGTTTGTTGGATATGACGCAGCAGACGGTGCAGAACTTGAGGGAAGTCGTGAATCAACCGGAGTGCTTAATCGGCTCTGCCTATGATGAAACGGTGATGATTCCTAAGCACCATCAGGATAATGAACTCTCTGCGCTCGCTGCTGCCTATAGCAATCCTAAATGATTTTCTATATTTATAAACAATCCTAAATAATTTTCTGTGTGTAAGTATATTGACGTA
>NZ_JAUBQX010000029.1:20110-83244 GCF_036701505.1 Microcoleus sp. Pol11C2 | reverse complement strand
AATACGTCAATATACTTACACACAGAAAATTATTTAGGATTGTTTATAAATATAGAAAATCATTTAGGATTGCTATAATTAGTAATGACTGTTGACTGTTAACTGTTGACTGTTAACTAATGACTCATGACTAATTGTAGCGATTGAGGATTTTCCACACTCTCACCCCAATTTTTTCAGCGCCTCGCAATGGACAAAGTGAGCGAGTTGTCACCCCCCCAGCATAAACGTGGGCAAAGTCTGCTCTACGCTGGCATTTTCAGCCAATCTGTAAATGATAGTGCGATCGCACAAAAATATCAGAAAATTAACTTCTTGCCTGATGGATCTCTTGAGCAGTCCTCAATCCAGATGCTAATGCGCCCTGCATCCATCCCCTCGTAGTAGAAGTGTGTTCTCCAGCAAAATAGACTTTACCTTCCGACTTTCCAAGTTCATCAAAAAACCTTTTTTCTTGCTCTTCAGTCGGGTATGCCCAACCTGACCTCGACCAAGGATCTTTAGCCCAAGAATAACTGGTCATCTTGCCCTGAGAAGCACTTACACCAGGGAGAATCTTTTCCCATCGCTGTAATAATTGAGGCAATTGTTGCTCTGGGGCGAGGGCATCCATAGCCAGGGCATTTTCCCCTTTCAGATAAGCTTCCAAAATACCTGTTTTTCCAGGAAAATCCCAACTGGGTTGCCACAGTTCTTCAGGACGATCTTCAAACAAACCCCAACCATTCAATCCTTCTTTTTCCCAGAATCGTTCGGAGAATTCAACAAACATTCGTGTCGCTGCGCGATAGTTATAACCCCCAGCGATAGCAAGCTGTTTTTGAGGTGATAGTGGAGGCTGAAAGTTGATCTGTCCCAAGACTGGCAAGGGAAGAGTACATACTACACAGTCTCCAGTGTATTGCTGTCCTGATTGGCACAAGACTTGAACCCCTGAAGAACTTTGTTCAATGCGAGTAACTGCCGATCCTAGACGAATTTTATCAACTAGAGCGGTAGCAAATGCTTGTGGCAATCGATCTGAACCTTGAGCAATTTTAGCAACTTTTGATAGGTCTCCACCCGGTATAATTTTAGCTAAATCATCAGCAGAAATCAGAATACGTTGCCCATTTTTCACAGTAATGTAAAGCCCATCTGGTGGTAAAAAACGCTTAACAGTCAAACCAAAATGTTGAGCATAGCCAAGTGTTAAATCGTGATCGGATGGAATTCTTGCTGCTCCTGCTTCTACAAAATGATTATCACTAAAATTGCCTCGCAAGGTCAAAACTCTCCCTCCTACTCGCTCGCGGGCTTCTAAAACTGTTACTGTATGTCCTGCTGCTGCTAACTCGTAAGCGGCAACCAAACCAGACAACCCGGCTCCAACGACGACGATCGCTTTCTGAGAGGATAGTCCTTTCTCTAATGCTCCTGGAGTTCGGGAGTTTTGGGCTTTAACTTGAGCATGGGCTATTGCTGCACCAAACGTTACAGCGCTACTTAATAGAAATTGACGGCGATTCATTTTAAACATAGCGGTCTAGCCAATAATTACAGTAATACTAAAGGTTTTGCCTAATTTAGCAAAAAAAGAGGAATATGAAGCAATTATCAAACAAGCTGAAGAGTTTAAAAAATTAGATGAGCGATATGAATAAAAGTAAAGTTCCCTGTGATGAACACCATCTCTAATTGCAGTTCGCTACAACTAATGACTAATGACTAATAACTAATGACTAAATCTGTTCGATCGCCCGATCGACCTCGGTGCAAGCGCGGAAACTCAGCGCGGTTCGATCGATCCGATCGCGGTGCGATTCAAACCGCGCGATCGCCCCTTCTCGATCGCCCAAAGCTAAAGCACCCTGAATCAAAATTGCCCAAGCCAGAGCAATCTCGCTGGGATGATCGACCGTCTGAGCAGCTTCTAAAGCAGCTTCAGCGCGGGCTGTTGCCAAAACGAGCCGATCGCACTCTAAATCCACTTGAGCGGCCCCAATCAGCACGTAAGACAGCATCCGTTTGGCATCCACCTGCTGCAAAGTGGCGATCGCGCGATCCAAAGCAGCATCGGCTCCAGTTTGCTGAAGCTGATAGTTTGCTAAAGCTAAAAGTGCCTGGGCGATCGCACCTTCACTGCCTTCGCCTTTAATTTTGGCGGAGACGATCGCCATTTCCTGACAATAAGGCAAGGCCGCCGCCGGATCGCCCGCTTCCAGTTCCGTCATCGCCAAATAGCTGAGGTTATAACACTCGCACCACCGATCCTGCTGGGCCGCAGCTAATCGCCACGCCTGTTGCCACAAAATTCGCGCTTGGGCATAGTTCCCGTGATGGCGCTGTACAGCCCCCAAGCCTTGGCCAATTCCGATGTTATTCAAGCCAACTCTCGCCGCCAGAGACTCCGCCTCTAGCAACAATGCTTCTGCCCGCGTCATTTCCCGTCCAATTTCAGCCAAGCAAGACCCGCTATATGCCAGCAATCGCACGGCAGTAGCTGGACTGGATGCCCGACTTGCCTCTGCTGCCCGCAGCGAATGTTGGTGAACGTTGGCGAAGTTGCTGCGATCGAAATGTAGGATCACCAATGCCTCAAGTCCCGTGGCTTCTGCTTCTTCTAAACCTAGAGCATTGGCTTCATCGATTAAGCGGTGCACCTCGCTGTCGAGTTGAGAAACTCGATCGCCAGTAACGCCTGCGATCGCGCTAACCCGCAGCAATTTTAAATGCAATTGAATGCGAGTGCGATCGTCAAGTCCTTGACACTGCTCAATCCCAAGCTGAGCTAGGTCGGACGCCTCCGTGTACGCAAACAATTTCAGGCAGCGTTCGGCGGCACAGAAGGCGCTAGACGCGGCTAATCCGCGATCGCCCCCCAGCGCTGCGTGACGGGCAATATCGCCAGCCCATGCGCCGTCTGGTGTGGAGAGTTGATTCAATTTATGGGCAATTTGCAAATGTATCAAATGGCGACGCGGTTGTGACAACTGCCGGTAGACAGCCTGACGCACAATATCGTGAGCAAAGTCATAGCCCATTTCGTCACCGAGAGAGGCGCTGGGACGGATAATGGTTTGTTGTTCTAGCTGTTCGATCGCCATCAGCAATTTCGGCAGCGGATAGTCTGCCACATGAGCCACCGCTGTCGGTTTGAAGCTCCGCCCCAATGCAGCGGCCCAAGGCAAAAATTCGCGAGCCATGTCATCCAATTGGTTGAGGCGATCGCGGATCAAAGCCTCTAAATTATCAGCATGAGTAGACCGATCCTGGGACAATGCCCGGGCAACTTCCAGCGCAAACAGGGGATTCCCGCCACTATCGATAAATACGCGATCGACCGCTTCTGGAGATAGTTCTAACGGATTAACCGCTTGCTGTCTGCGAATCAATTCAGCCGTTTGTTGTCGATCGAAAGGATGCAATTCCAGCGTTAGCAGCCGTCGCTCTCGTCTGAGTGCCTGCATCACCCGCGAGATGCCCGCATTCTCCTCTAGTTCCCTGGAACGCCCGGTGCAGGCGAATAAAATCGGCTTATGACTCAACAAGCGGATCGCGTAGTGCAGCAATGCCGATGAGGCTTCATCGATCCACTGAATGTCATCCAGAATGACGATTAACGCAGCCTCACTGGCAGATTGAGCCAGCAATTTTACCACCGCATCAAACAAATGACTGCGATCGGGCGGAGCTTTTCCAGCTTGAGCGAGCTCTGGGAGCAAGAAACCTAGCTCCGGCGGAATGTTAAGGGCGGGGGGAATCGCGAGCGATCGCAGCGCATCGATCCAGATGCCGTAGGGTCGCACCATCTCGGCCGCAAATCCGCGTCCCCACAGCACTTGCACCGCCTGTGCCGTCGCTCGCAGCTCCTCCAGCAAGCGAGTTTTGCCGATTCCGGGTTCGCCCGCGAGCAAGAGCACTGGCGATGCCTCAGCATGAGCGTTCGCGCCGCAGTTCCCAAGCAGTATGGGGTTGGCCCACTGCTGAATCGATGCCCATTCGCGATCGCGTCCCACTAGAGGCGACAAAGCCAAAGGCGAGGGAAACAAAGTCGTTTGGGGCGGCCCAGCGGAGTGAGAGGATGGTTGAATGTCGGGCGCTGCGTCTTCCAGCAACAGTTGCTCGTAGAGCTTGCGAGTGCTCGCACTCGGATCTATTCCTAGTTCCTCGCGCAGCAAAGTCATGCAGCGGTGGTACACTTGCAGTGCATTGGCGCGATCGCCGTTCAAATGGTGCGATCGCATCAAAGCTGCGTAGCTGGTTTCGTGCAACGGATCGATCTCCAGTAAGCGCTGTGCAGAGCGGATTGCAGCCCGATAATCACCCTGAGCTTCCGACAGGCGAGTCAGAGATTCGAGCGCATGAAGCAATTTCTGTCGCAGGTGTTCGCGCTCTGGAAAAATCCACTCATCCTCACAACTCGGCAGCAAATCACCGCCGTAAAGTGCGATCGCTTGCTCCCAGGCTGTTCTGGCACCGTTAACATCTGCGGCTCGTTCCGCTGCTTCTGCGGCGGCGAATGCCCGTTCAAACTCAGCCACATCCAGCACGAAAGGCGCATGGGGATTCCATTGCAGGGTTTTGGCATCCGCCAGCAGGTAGCGATCGGCATCGGGGAGTCCCTGACGCAGGTGATGCAATTCCCGGCGCAAGTTGGTGCGAGCTTGGGCCTCCGTTGAATCGGCCCAGAATTGAAAGGCAAGCCGCTGACGGGTTTGCGGGATATCGCGGTGCAGTACCAGGTAAGCCAACAAAGCTTGCGGGCGCTCTGCGGTGACACCGACAACGGGCTTGTCTGCACAGGAAAGGCAGAATCCGCCTAGTAGTTTGATATCTAAGGTAGAAAGCATATAGCTAGATATTATTTGTGATTTTAATCCATGCTCCGGCGTGTCAACTTCAGGAATGTCAGCAGGTGGCGATCGCTAATTGAAATGACATTGCTATACTATGTTATCCGCGCTGCAGTCTGTTGGAAGCCACAATTTTGTATTCTTAATATAAATGTAATATAGGTACGGTATGATCGCTTTTACTACGACTCTCACTCAATGCAATTAACAAGGCAAACATGATCGCCAAAATTGCTACCTTCAGCCTCTTGTTTATAGTTTTGACTCTAGCCTTCAGCAACACGCTTTTCAAAAATCATCTGTTAAAACCTTTCAAGGACAGCAATTTGTCCAACCAGTTAACATCTGATTTGACCAACTTGACCGCCCAAACGGAAAGCCAGGACAAAAAAAATACCATGCAACGTATTCTCGATGACAGCGCGAAATTAGAAAAACTAGCTGGGGATTTCCAATTTATAGAAGGCCCGATTTGGCATCCAGACGGCTTTTTGCTGTTCAGCGATATTCCCGCCAATATTATCTATAAATTCGCCTCAAATCAGCAAGTTGAGATATTTCGCAGGCCTTCGGGAAAAGCCAACGGGAATACTTTAGACCAAGAAAACCGCTTACTTACTGCCGAACACGAAAATCGCCGCGTATCGCGCACAGAAAAGGACGGCAAAGTTATCACATTGGCGGATAGATACGAGGGAAAAAGGCTCAATAGCCCGAACGATTTGGTCGTTAAATCCGACGGCAGCATTTATTTTACCGATCCGTCCTACGGTGTTAGTAAAGACCAGGAAGAATTGGGCTTTTATGGTGTTTACAGGCTGGCACCCGACGGGAAATTAACTCTGCTGGTTAAGGATTTGGTGCTGCCGAATGGCATTGCCTTTTCACCAGACGAGCAAAAGCTTTATGTTAACAATTCGGAAGCGGGATACATTGCTGTTTTTGATGTGAAACCGGACGGAACTGTGACCAACCAGCGGCTTTTTGCGGAGTTAAAAGATGCCGCTACTAAAGGCGGAGTTCCCGACGGTTTAAAAGTTGATTTAGAGGGGAATGTTTACAGCACCGGGCCGGGGGGAGTGTGGATTTTATCGCCGGATGGCAACCTTTTGGGGAGGATTTCTGTACCTGAGACGGCGACTAATTTGGCTTGGGGAGAAAGCGATCGCAAAACGCTTTATATTACGGCAAATACAAGTCTGTATCGGATTCGCCTTAAAATTGCGGGTGTGCGGCCTGGAAAATGATCTAAAATCGGGCGAAGTTGAAAGTAAAGCAGTTTTTATTAGGGGTAATTGACCGGGCATGATATAATCGTAGGTTTGAGAATCAGTCATTCCCGATTCTTTAATCTCGAATCTCAAATCTCTAATGGTATTAATAGCTCGGTTGCACAAATTTCTAACTGCTACAGTCGATCGCAAATCCCGATCGCACACAATATTTTGGTTGACTTTGAGCTTGACATTTGCTGCACTTTATGCGGTTTTAGGACTCAAGCAAGCCTTCAGGGCCGAGTATATGGTGCAAGACGATGCGAGGCAGCACGTTTTCTGGATGATGCGGTTTGTCGATCCTGAATTATTCCCCAACGATTTCATTGCTAATTACTTTCAATCAGTCGCCCCCGCAGGATACAGCACGCTCTACAAATTAGCCGCAACAGTTGGCATTCATCCGCTATTTTTTCACAAAATATTGCCGCTATTTCTCGCGTTAATCTCGACTTATTACTGTTTTAGTCTTTGCCTAGAAATGCTGCCAGTGCCGATGACTGGATTTATTGCATCTTTGCTGTTAAATCAGCATATGTGGATGACTGACGATTTGGCTTCTACAACGCCAAGAGCTTTTATCTATCCGATATTTCTGGGTTTTTTATATTATTTGTCGCGCAGTTCGTTGCTGCCTTGTTTGGGGGCGATCGCCCTTATCGGACTATTCTATCCTCCTTACGCCTTGGTTGCTGCCGGAATTTTAGTTTTGCGCCTGCTATGCTGGAAAAACGGCGGTTTGCGCTTGTCGGGCGATCGAACTAATTACCTATTTTGCACTACAGGTTTGGGAGTAATCTTTTTAGTAATGCTGCCCTATGCCTTAGATAACTCTGAATTTGGCCCAACTTATACCGCAGCAGAAGCAAAGCAAATGGCCGAATTTGCACCAGACGGCAGAAATGCTTTTTTTCGTCCAAACCCCAAAGATTATTGGTTGACAGGGCGGGGCAGCGGAATGTTTCCCAAGTCGCTGTTTACGCCTGTAACTCACTGTGTCGGGCTGTTATTTCCGCTGCTGCTGTTTTTGCGATCGGCTTTTCCCTTAGCAAATCAGATTCAAAGCAAAATCTGGCTTTTGCTTCAGCTATTTTTAGCATCCTCGGCGATGTTTTTTGCGGCTCACGCTACCATTTTTAAGCTGTATCAACCGGGTCGCTATACTGCCTACAGCTTGCGATTTATTGTTGTGTTGATAACTGCGATCGCCCTCACTTTAATTATCGATGGAGTCGGTCATTGGGCATTAAAAACCGCAACAACATTTGATGTAAAAAATCTAGTTGCACTAATTACGACAGCGATTATCGCTGTCGCAGTGGTGCTTTATCCCTGCTTGGCAAAAAAATTTCCCACAGTCGGGTATATAGAAGGTAAAAAGCCGGCTTTGTACAAATTTTTTCAGCAACAACCTAAAGATATCTTGATTGCTTCAATCGCGCCAGAGACTGACCATTTGCCAACATTTAGTCAGCGTTCAGTTTTGGTTGCAAAGGAATATGCAGTGCCTTATCAGAAAGGCTACTACAGCAAATATCAACAGCGACTTAACGATTTAATTCGCGCTCAATACACTCCCGATAGATCTGTAGTGCAAAATTTTATTAATCAATATGGAGTTGATTTTTGGATGCTCGATCGCAATGCTTTTACTCTTCAGTATATAAAGGATGATGGCTGGCTAAATCAATTTGATTCTACACCCGAGGCGAGCCTTTCTCTAGAACAAGGGAAAATTCCAGCCTTAGCTTCAGCAATGACAAGTTGTGCGGTTTTCCAGAATGAACTTGTAGTCGTTTTGGATGCGTCTTGTATTGTGAAATAGGCTGAGATTTCAGACGATGCAGAGCCTCGGGCTAGGCATTCATAGCCTAGCTTTGAAACTATCAAAAACCGGGTTTCTTGACTCAAAACTCGGTGGTTAGGTTGAACGGAAGGCCAAAAAAATATTTCATATCCTCAAATTAGTAGTTTAGTGATTTGTAGGGGCAATCCCCTTGCGGTTGCAACTCCTGATGGGTGATATTGCGGATATCGTGCAATTAAATAATCTCCTCAAAGGTGAATATAGATCCGGGGTCTGCTTGGTAGACAATGAAAATTCCACAAAAGCTCGATCGCCAATTATCTCTTTAACAAAAACATGGCAACACTTTACGTCAACCCGCAAATAGGCAGTGATGCCGCAGCCGGCACCCAATCGGCCCCATTCAAAACTATAGCCCGCGCGATCGCCCGCGCTGCATCGGGAAGCACTATTCAGTTAGCACCGGGAACTTACAGCGCTGCTAGTGGCGAAAAATTCCCCTTGGAAATTCCCTCGGGAGTAAAAGTTATTGGCAATGAAACTAACAAAGGTAGAGGCATTCTGATTCAAGGCAGCGGCAAATTTGTCAGTCCCACCGCTGCGGGCCAAAATATCACGATACTGCTAGCAACTAATTCGGAATTGTGCGGAGTAACTGTTACTAATCTCGATAGTGGCGGCACGGGAGTCTGGATTGAGTCAACTTCTCCGACTGTGGCTAACTGCACTTTCACACTTTGTAAGAGCGAAGGCGTTTTTGCCACGGGAACTGCTAATCCTGCGATTCTCGACAACATATTTGTGGAAAACTCAGCCGCTGGGGTGATTATGGCGGGAACTGCTAAAGGAGCAATACGGCGCAATATTTTTCAAAAGACGGGTTTCGGCATTTCTCTGCAAGCTCAGTCGGCTCCTTTGATTGTTGATAACCAAATTTTGGAAAATCGCTCCGGTATCGTTTTAGCGGGGGAATCTCAGCCGGTTTTACGCAAGAATCGCATTGAAAAAAATACCGAAGACGGTTTGACTGCGGTGGGGAAGTCGCTCCCAGATATTGGTACTGCTCAAGATTTGGGCGGCAATATTTTTCAGAATAACGGTGGATTAGACTTGCAAAACGCGACTGGGGTTAAGATTTCTGCGGTGGGAAATCAGCTCAATTCTTCGCGGGTAAAAGGTTTATTTGATTTGGGCAATGTGACACCAACTCCGACTCCTGGCAAGCTACAGTTTAGCGACATCAGCACGCATTGGGCGAAGGATTTTATCGATCGCTTGGCAAAGATGAATATTGTTAGCGGGTTTCCCAACGGCACTTTTCAACCTTATGAGATTGTAACTAGAGCTCAGTATGCGGCTATGCTGGCGAAGGCGTTTGAATTGGTGCCGCGCCGTGAGGCGACGGTTTTTAAGGATGTGGCGGCGGATTTTTGGGCCAAGGGAGCGATCGACCAAGCTAATCGAGCTGGCTTTTTGGCTGGATATCCAGACAGCACGTTTCGCCCGGAGCAGAATTTGACTAGAGTTCAGGCGATCGTATCTTTGGTAAACGGCTTGCAGTTGGCGGGCGGCAACCCCAATTCTTTGAGCGTTTATGTCGATCGAGCTCAGATTCCCAGTTTTGCCACCGACGAGATAGCAACCGCCACAGAGCGCAAAATCGTGGTCAACTATCCCGCGCGCGAAAAGCTTTCCCCCGCCCACGACATCACCCGCGGCGAGATATCCGCCCTCATCTACCAAACTCTGGTAGCCACAAAGCGGTCTGAGCCCATTAACTCTCCCTACATCATCTAAGGGAATTGGGAGACAAGAGAGAGGATAACTTGGGGTACAAAGAACTCACATCTTGCACCCTTCTCGATTAACACGCTTTCCGGCCTGTTCCACAAAGAGTAGATTTTCTTGTGGGGTGGGTAGGAGAGCCCGCTCTGAAAGGATTATTGACGATGGTGCAATATCTCAGAAGTACCAACCCCTCTCCCCTTTCTCTTGTCTCCGATTTCCCCATTCTGCCCCCCTCTCACCCACTGCCACTCTCCCAAGTCTTGATTTGCGAGTACCCGAATCGTTTTATGATTAAACATTAAGAAATTAAGCAATCCTTAAGGTTCGACTGTCAAATTATGGCTAAAATTCAATTTTCTCGGGGTATAGACGAAGATGCTGTGCCCGAAGTGCGCCTAACCCGTTCTAAAACGGGAGCTCAAGGCACTGCCACGTTTATCTTTGAAAATCCCAAAGCTCTCAGCAGCACCAGTACCGAAGACATTACTGGAATGTACATGATCGACGAAGAAGGCGAACTCCTCACTCGCGAGGTTAAGGCTAAGTTCATCAACGGTCAGCCTGCAGGTTTGGAAGCTCTTTATCTAATGAGAAGTCCCGCAGAATGGGATCGATTTATGCGTTTTATGGAACGCTACTCGGAATCAAACGGCTTAGGATTTAGCAAGGCATAATGGGTAGTTGGTAATTGGTAATTGGTAATTGGTAGTTAGCCGATCGCCGGTTGCCGGTTGCCGATTGCTTAGAAGAAGAAACTATGACGCAAATTCCTCACCCCGACTTATCTAAAATAACCGTAAACTGCGCTATCATTACTGTTAGCGACACCCGCTCGGCGGAAACAGACAATAGTGGCTTGTTAACTAAGAAGCTGCTAAAAGATGCGGGTCACTCTGTGGTAGCTTACACTGTTGTTAAAGATGATGCGGCCAAAATTGTATTGCAAATGCAGGCTTTTTCCCAGCGTGAAGATGTGGATGCAATCATTTTTAACGGCGGCACGGGCATCGCTCCCCGAGATACGACCTATGATGTGATGGAGAGTTTGCTTGACAGGATTTTACCAGGATTTGGGGAAATATTTCGGTTTTTGAGCTATCAAGAAATTGGTTCGAGGGCGATCGCCTCTCGCGCAGTTGCAGGCGTGTATAAAGGCAAGTTAGTCTTTTCTCTTCCGGGCTCTAGCAATGGCGTGAAACTAGCTGTGGAAAAGCTAATTTTACCTGAATTAGTTCACTTGGTGACGCAGTTGCGCGGAGGGTGAGAGCGAAAGTTCGGTTAATGGACTGACAATCAAGAAATTTGGTTAGAAGTCGCCCGAGGCATCCGTAGAGCGAGAAAAAAGCTCGCTCATCCTCATCGCCAGCCCCCGGGTTTAGCAGTGAGCTCGCTTTCTTCAATCTAAAATCTCCAATCTCAAATCGACTGACTGCATTCACCGCAAGAAACGGGTGGCTTTGAGCCTACTCTATGGCTAAAGTAAGGAAACATCAAAATTCCCTCGATTTAGACTAGATGATTTCGATGCAGAATGCGAGTGTCTATGCTAGCGAAGATTATCACCGGATTGCTCGGGCGATCGCCTTTATGCGACAACACCACCTAAACCAGCCGAATCTGGCAACTGTGGCCCAGCACATAGGACTGAGTGAATATCATTTTCAACGGCTATTTACTCAATGGGCCGGCATTAGCCCCAAGCGGTTTTTGCAATATCTGACAGTTGAATATGCCAAGTCAAAAATCACTCATACTAAAAGCCTTCTAGACCTGACATTGGACGTGAGGCTATCGAGTCCAGGACGATTGCACGATTTATTTGTGAACTTAGAAGCAATGTCACCAGGGGAGTTCAAAACAGGCGGAGCTGGTTTACAAATTCGCTATGGCATTCATGATACCCCCTTTGGCACATCTCTAATCGCGACAACTGCCCGTGGTATTTGTAATCTTTATTTCTTGGAGACAACAGACGAACAAACCGCCGCACAAAGACTGCGATTGGAATGGAAAAACGCTGAAATCATTCGTGATGAGCAAGCCACTCAATCATTGCGTGACCTGATTTTCAATTCAGAAACTCTCAGCGAGCAAAAACCACTAACGCTCTTGGTAAAAGGCACTAACTTTCAGATTCAAGTTTGGCGAGCACTTTTGAAATTGCCATTTGGTGCGATCGCCACCTATCAAACTATAGCTCAAATGGTAGCACGCCCAACTGCTGCTAGAGCTGTAGGAAATGCGATCGGTAACAATCCGATCGGCTATCTAATTCCATGTCACCGAGTAATTCGAGAATCTGGAGAACTTGGTGGCTATGGCTGGGGAATAGAGCGTAAAACAGTCATGTTAGGTTGGGAAGCTAGCCGTACAATCTGCGATTGATTATCCTTTTGGTTTGTTTGCGCGGCAATTATGAACCGCCCGGTAGGGAAAGCCTAAATAGCCTTCTCGACCGGATTATACAGTCCTACTTGAGACTCCGATTGTAGAAATCAGCAACTTTGTCAACGTACCTCTTTGGGTTAGTATTGTAGCTTTCTGGATGTTTGTTCGCATTGGTTTCCCAATATTCGGCCGAAGGATATGCTTCTCGAAGTTGGCGAGCGTTTTGTATAGGCGTATAAGGATCGATCGCACTATGAATAATCAAAACAGGCCTAGGGAAAATACGACCTATCTCCTGCACTGGCTTAGAAGAAGTTAGATCGTATCCAGTCAACAAATGTCCAAACATCATGGTAGAAAGAAGAAATATCCCAGGTAATCCTGAAGCTGAGTGCCAATGCTTCTGAATAATTGGATAAACCTCTGCGTAACTACTGTCAGTCACCACTGCTCCGATGTCAGAGTCATCTGCTGCTGCTCCAATTACAGTAGCAGAACCCATTGAAAAACCTAAAACCCCAATCTTTTTTGGCTTAAAGCCCCTGGTTTTAAGCCAATCCACTGCTGCAATAACATCTCGCCTTTCTGTAATTCCAAAGGTAAAGCGAGAATCAGCACTTTGCCCATGTCCTCGCAGATCGATCATAAGTATCGAAAAGCCTTTTTGATTCATAGCTGAACCAAACTCGGCAAACTTTCCAGCAAGCTCACAAGTTCGACTGGAATTCAATCCATGCACTAAAATTAATACCTTGTCTGTTGCTTTTTCTGGAATAAACCAACCAGCAATCTCCACGCCATCAGGTGTAAGAAATTTTACATTTTCAGGAAGAACAGCAAAAACAGATGCTTTAAGAGGGTCAAAGCATCTGTTTGGCTTTGAAAGAGTATGTCCTGCATAAGCGGAGATGCCCAAATAGCCCCCCAGTAAAAATGCTGAGATACCAGAAACTAACTTGATAAAAAGATGTTTTTTGACTTTCATCTATTTTGTTACCTAGTTCTTGAAGATTGCTTTAAGCGAATGTTCTATTCATAGTTCTGGGATAACTTACGCTCAGAAACCCGGTTTCTACCCAATGTCGATCGATCGCAGATAAATTTCAGGGTGCAAGGTCGATCAAAAACTTCGCAGTATGTCAAAATACACTAGAAATATTGTGTTTCGCCAGTTTTGCAATGACGCTGCCTACCGGATCTCGTTCTCCTGCTTTGTTCCAAACGCTTTCGCTGGTAGCTGATCCGATCGCATTTTTCGATCGCTACTCTGCCAAATACGGCGATACATTTACCGCCCGCGTGTTGGGGCCCGCTTCGCCCCCCGTGGTGTTTCTGGGCCGTCCAGAAGCGATTCAGGCGGTGTTTACGACCTTAGCCGATGCCTTTGAGTTTGGCAAAGTGACCAACGTATTTCGCCCGCTGGTGGGAAATGAATCCCTAATTATGAATGAAGGGCCGCGACATCTGCGACAGCGACAGCTATTAATGCCCGCGCTGCATCGGGAACAGTTGCACAGTCAAGGGCATTTGATTGTTGATTTGACGAAAAAGCAGACGATCGACTGGAAAGCCCCAGATGCGATCGCAGTCCGCGAAGAAATGTCAGAAATTTCGCTGCAAGTAATCTTGCAAGTCGTGTTTGGATTAGTGCCGGGAGAGCGCTACGAACGGCTGAAACAATTGCTCAGCAACCTTTTAGAGGCGATTACCTCTGAACTGTACTCGATGCAATTTTTCTTTGAACCGTTGCAGCAAAATTTGGGGCCTTGGAGCCCGTGGGGGCAATTTTTGCAGCAGATGGCGCAGATTGACTCGCTGATTTATGCGGAAATTGCCGAGAGGCGATCGCATTCTCTCGATTCGTCTCGCACGGATATTCTGTCAGTGTTGATGATGGCCCGCGACGACAGCGGCGAATCCCTCGGCGATCGAGAATTGCGCGATCAGTTGATGACGCTGTTGTTGTTGGGACATGAAACGACTGGATCGGCGTTGACTTGGGCGTTTTACTGGCTGCATCAGTTTCCCGAATGTCTCGCTAGATTGCGGCAGGAATTGGATGAATTAGGCGAGAATCCCGATCCGATCGCGCTTTCGCAGTCGCCCTACTTAACAGCAGTCTGCAAGGAAGCGCTGCGGGTTTATCCAATTGCCTTAATTTCGCAGCCGCGCAAGGTGAAACGGACGATCGAACTCGAAGGCTATACATATCAACGGGGAACGATTTTAATCCCCTGTGTCTATTTGGCGCACCGTCGCCCTGAAACCTACGAAAATCCGACTCTATTCAATCCCGATCGCTTTTTAGATCGCAAGTTTTCCGCCTCTGAATTTTTACCGTTTGGAGGCGGGAGTCGAAGCTGCATCGGGATGGCGTTATCGATGTTTGAAATGAAGCTCGTTTTAGCAACGGTGCTGTCTTCGCGTGAGTTTGTATCGAATCTCGATCGGCCCATTCGTCCGGCGCGCCGGGGAATCACCTTTGTGCCGCCCGATCGGTTTCGATTAACGGTTGTGGGCGATCGGCGTTAGATTCAGTAAAACGCCGTGTCAAGAAAGATAGGTTATTCTATAAAAATCCCAGCAACTTTGTCTCCATTCATAGTCATGTGTGCCACAAATTCATCTCCCCCATCTTCAAAACTCAGCTTCCACAAATAAATCGGAGAATTACCTTGTTTTATCTCACCAAAATAAGTAATTGAATATCCCTTTTGCAGGCGTGAAGCGAGCTGCTCGCTAACAGCGTCAAACATTTGTGGTGTAATGCTCGCTTTGTAGCCTGCATCGCCCACTGTGGTAAAAAGCTCGTAATTTTTCGATGCAGTGGCATCCAAAATAACATGCAAACAATTGATGACGTTTTCAGAGGGGGCTGTCGGGTTCATGATGATGTCCTTCTTTTAGGATTTTATTAAAATGTCTAACAAATGGCGCTGTGAATAGCTTCTACGGCTGTCCAATATCAAATCCGGTAGGATGGGAATTATTTATCGGTAGGGGGCGCGATCGCAGGAATGTTTAAATCCACAGATTAGACTATTTACACTCAGGCACCGTCCCAAGGATTAAATAATATCTATGTAACTTTACCATTTATAGCAGTTTTCAATCGAATTAAATAAATACAGCTTTAGACACGGCACTGCCGTGTCCTATCCGATATCTGTACTTCACTATACTGAAAACCGCTATATTGCCTCAGCAACAATAGTGCGGTGTCGGACTGTATTGCAAGTAATTGTCGGCTGTGCAAAACCCGAATCAACTAAAGCTTGCTCAATATCCAACCCAAAATACTGATCCAAATAAGGCTCCGTACTCTTGAGCAAAGTCAAAATATAAGGAGGCATTTTGGCATAAACTTCCGACTGAGGATTCATATCCATAATTGTCAAATGTCCACCAACACGCAGCAAACGCCTCGCTTCCCGGAACACTTCTCTAGTAGCTTTCTGCGGCAATTCGTGACAAACTAAACAAATAGAAACTAAATCAAAAGCAGCCGCCGGCAAACCAGTAGATTCAGCAGCAGCGTGAACCCAAGTCGGAGACTTTTGATTGGAAAATTCAGATTCTCGCTGTTGAGAACGGTATTTAGCAACTGCTAAAAAATAAGGCGACAACTCCACCCCAGTCATCTTCGCTTCCGGGTAAACCTCCCCAAGGGCAAAGGTACTCATTCCCACACTGCATCCCAAATCAACAATATCTTGCGGCGAAGAAGCAATTTTAGATTTGATGACTTCGTGATAGCTGGCGCGGAGTTTAGCATCGCCTTCTGCACCCGCTTCGGGCCAAATTCCCGCGTGAACTGTACGGGCGGCAACTTCAACTTCTGTAGCAGCTTCCCAACTCATATTACCTTGTTCGTAAGCATGGAATGAAGTTAGATAATATTTCGGGTAAACAAGATCGGGATTTTGGACGCTGAGCAATTCTGCATCCCAATTGCGAGCTAAAAGTGCTTGGGCTTCTTGTCGCCAATGCACTCCGATTTTTTGTGCTCTTGTTATCATCATTTCCCGCGCTTGGTGCTTAGCTAGATTAGCCAAAGGTTTGATGGAGAGTAAGCCATTTACTAAACGCGAGGCTAATCCGGGAGTTTTGTTAACTGCAACCGTCATATTTTATGTTTTTCTATTTTGCGCCCTCTATTTTAACACAGTGCGAGGATTTTGAGTCAATCGATATAATGAAACTTAACTTGGTGAGGGCGAGTGAAATGCAAATGTTTTGTGAAAAAGATTTTTTTTATGAACCGCAGAGAACGCAGAGTTAGAGAAGAGAGAAAAGAGCAGAGGATTGCAAAACTGGATAGGGTCGTGTAATATTTATTTGCGCTTACCTACTTAGTGCTGGAGAATTAACCGGGAATCTGGAATCGGATTTTCCGAAGCTGGAGTATTTGGAAGAACACTTTAAATCGGGCTATTCAGGAGTTTGTGATGAGCAAATCTATTGTGGAATTGGTTGACAATTTGCCGTCGGGTGGCGTCACTGTGATGATGCTCAAATCTCTCGATTTTGTAGTTCCGGGGGAGTGGAACAATATCACGGGTTTTGATAATACTATTCAAGCGGTGACAGGAGAAACAAAGCGCAAATTAGTTGGGAAAATTCGCGATCGCGCGATCGAGCTTTACGCTAACCCCAACGAACCCTATCAAGGCGTAGTCAGGCTTTACCAGTTAGCAGACAGCGCCGACAGTGCCTTAGGTGCAACGGCTATGGCGAATAAAATCGGCGAAAACATCGGCTTTCTTTCCTTTCTCAACCGCCTCACTCCCAAAGCTGACACAACTCAAACGATCGACTTGTGCGTCAAAGTGGCGATCGAGCTAATTGCCTTCTGCAAACTTAACAATATTTCCCTTGACAATGTGGGAAGCTTTGGTAATTATTTATCTCATTACAAAGGCGAATCTCTGATGCGGATGGCTGCATTAGTTTGTGCTGACGGTTTAATTCCCCTTGGCCCGGACTGCATTAGAGTAGCACAAAATACCCTAGGCGGATTGAATCCTTCAACCTTGCAGCAAAACTCAACATTCCAAAATATCAGCAACCTAATTCCGGGCGCAAATAATTCACAAAAGTTCGGATTTGTGACAGCAACTTTCGCCTCAGCCCAAGGTTGGATGAACAATTTAGTACAGTCTCGCGGCTTAACTCCCGCCATAGTTTTAGGCCATCTCAAGCAATACATTGATGTTACCGATGACAAATTGGATTATGTGGCGGCGTTTTTAGACATGACTACCAATTATTACGAACATACGGGAATTCAGACGGTTGCTCGCCGATTGATTGATCGAGCTTATGGCGAAATAGCCTCTGGCAGAGCCTAGAAAACTCGTTCTCAGGTGAGGGAACAGAGCAAGGCAGAGCCAAAGCATCTACGTTCCCAGGCAGAGCCTGGGAACGAGAGAATAAACCTCGCAATGTGAGTTAAAATAAGCAGATTATGTTAGCAAACCTATTTTAATCGCATTGTGAAAAACAAATCGCTTCCTTCATCCGTAACAGTCAAGCTAGGCAAATTTGTCTGGACATCAATGTGGCAATTAATGATGTCAAAACTAGCGCCGCCCGATCGCACCGGAGCATACATTCGCCCCACCAGCAGTTTCCGCAACTTTGTCAGCACTGCACCAGACAACCCTCACGGGCCCGCTGCGGGACGGTATCGCCTCTTGGTGGGTAAAGGGTGCCCTTGGGCGCACCGCACTCTGGTGACGAGGGCGCTCAAAGGGCTTGAAGATGCGATATCGGTGTCGCTTGTCTATCCCTCGGAAGGGGGAATGTGGGTGATGGAGTCGGAGACTTTTGGCTGCAACACGATGCCGGAACTTTACCAGTTGGCTTTACCGGGCTATCAGGGGCGGTGTACTGTGCCGGTGCTGTGGGATGACTCGAAAAAGACGATCGTCAATAACGAGAGTTCGGAAATTATTGTGATGCTAAACTCGGAGTTTAACGAGTTTGCTAGCAATCCTCAACTGGATCTTTATCCTCTGGATTTGCGAGAACAAATTGACGAGTGGAATGAGAAGATTTACCAATCGGTGAATAACGGCGTTTATCGCTGCGGTTTCGCGCAATCTCAAGCTGCTTATGACTCGGCTTGCAGTGAATTGTTTGCTGTTTTAGACGAGATCGATCGATCGCTCTTGAGGAGTCGTTACCTTTGTGGCGATCGGGTGACTTTAGCAGACGTGCGGCTTTTTACTACTCTATTCCGTTTTGATGCAGTTTACTACAGCTTGTTCAAATGCAATGTGCGCCGCATTCAGGATTACGAGCATTTGGGAGCTTATCTGCGCGATTTGTACCAGTTACCGGGAGTTGCTGGCACTTGCGATTTGGAGGCTGTGAAGCGCGATTATTACGGCAATTTGTTCCCGCTGAATCCCGGCTGCATTATCCCCGCTGGGCCCGATCCGGCGAGTTTGCTCAAAGCTCACGATCGCGCAGGGCTCAGAAACCGGGTTTCTTAACAAAATCGGGGGTGAAAATGCCAGAATTATCGCAGAAACCCGGTTTCTTGGATGGTCGCGTGGGGAGTCAAAAACCTCATGTAGCTCGTTACCAGGCTCTGCCTGGTAACGAGGAATTTTGTTTGAGTCCGCGCAGGCGGACTTTGTTTGTTTAGCCCCGAATTCTATTCGGCGGGTTCTATTCCGTAGGTTCCTAGCTTCCCGATAAAATCTCTTCGAGTGCTAATTTCAGCGTGGGATATTGATATTTAAAACCGCTAGCTAAAGTTTGTTTCGGCAACACTTTCTGCCCTTCCAAAACAAGTTTTGCCCCGTCTCCCAAAAGCATTTCTAAAGCAAAACCTGGCACCGGCAACCAAGAAGGCCGCTGCAAAACTTCCCCTAAAGTTTGACACAATTCATTCATCCGCACCGGATTCGGTGCTGTCGCATTCAAAACGCCTTGAACTTGCGAATTTTGCAAAGCATACAAAATTAAATCAACCACATCCTCGCGGTGAATCCAAGAAAACCACTGTTTCCCAGTGCCGAGGGGGCCGCCAGCAAATAGTTTAAAAGGTGGCAGCATTTTTGCCAACGCGCCTCCCATTCCCAAAACTATCCCCAGCCGCAAAATTGCTAGCCGCGTTCCCGCATTTTTTGCAGGTTGGGCCGCTGCTTCCCAGTCTTTGCACACTGCTGCTAAAAAATCGTTTCCCGCAGGGCTAGTTTCGTCAAACTCAGCGGTTTCGCTGGTTCCGTAATAGCCGATCGCCGATGCGCTAACAAACACCGATGGTCTAGGATTAGCATTGACGATCGCCTCCACCAATTTTGCCGTCGTCAGTCTGCGACTGTCCAGAATTGCTTGCTGGCGCGCCTCCGTCCACCTTTCCTCCGCAATCGGAACCCCTGCTAAATTGACAACAGCGTCGCAGCCAGCGATCGACTTTTGCCAATCACCAGACTCCGCTGGAGTGTAGGCGACAACTTCCAAATTCGGATAAGCTGAAGCGGGAAAAACTCGGCCAGCCTTCGCCGCATCCCTGCTCAAAACCACCACTTGATGTCCCGCAGCTTGCAGCTTCTCCACCAGCCGGCTACCTACAAATCCCGTTGCTCCCGCGATCGCTACTTTCATCTTTTACCAATAATGCACAGTTCTAGCAGTTTAGACGATCGTCCAAACTTGTTTTGAATTATACAAAAATAAAGAGCAGCCTCGATCGCCTCCCCACAAGCTTTCTGTATTTTGATTAAACTGATATGGGACGCGAGGAAAACAAACCATGCCTGCAAAAAAATCAAAGCTTCTAATTGCTGCCTCCATCGCCGCAGCAGGTAGCGCTGCGGTCTACTTTTACTTCCAGGGTTTGAGCCAACAAGTATCTAACCCTCAAGACAGCGCCAAAGTTGTACCCGACGAAGCAATGATGGCCGCGTTCATCTCCCCCAATCCCCAAGCGTTGTCAAAGTTGCAGCGATTTGGCACGCCAGGGGCTCAAAAGTTGGTCGGGATGGGTTTGAAGACCTTTCAAGAACAAAGCTTGGCAGGCACTCAAATCGACTTTGACAGGGACTTAAAACCTTGGCTGGGGGGGGCGATGGTCGCTTTGTTGCCCCCTGATGCTGCGGCAAAAACCGAGCCTCCTAAGCTGCTGGTTGTAGTCAGCGTCAAAAATAAAATTAGCGCTTGGAATTTTGCGAATAAATTAAAATCTCAGCCCGGTGCAACTACTCAAGAAACCGAGTATAAAGGAGTTAAAATTTCTGAGATTGCAGAGCCAACTGGCAAGCGCTACAGTGTGGCTTTGCTGAACGACCAATTAGTGATGGCTCCTTTGAGAAAGCCTGTGGAATTGGCGATCGATACTTTTAAAGGAGAACCCTCCCTCGCTACGCAGCAGAGTACAACTAAGTTTTTTGCAGAGAGTGCTGGTGTCAAGAATCCGATCGCAACTGTTTATATTGCTGATTATCCTGCTGCAATTGAGCAATTGAAAGCTAATTTGCCCGCAGATATTCAGTTGCCTTGGACAGTGTTTTCGCAGTTCAAACAAGTTAAGTCTTTGGTAGCGGGAATTGGAGCGGATAGTGAGGGATTGAGGGTAAAAACTATTGCTCAGTTAGACCCGAAATTCGTGCAGCAAAATCCACAAGTCGCATCGAAATTGTTGCCCAGATTTCCGGATGAAACTATTGCTTTAGTCGGCGGCAAGGGAATCGATAAAATTTGGTCGCAAGCAACCGCTGAGGCAAAAGATAGCCCGGAAGTTGACAGGGGAGTTCAGCAGGTGAGGGATAGTTTTAAGCGGTTGGATCTGGATGCGGATCGAGAGGTTTTTGGTTGGATGAACGGGGAATTTGCGATCGGGGCGATCGGTTCCAATCAAGGGATTTTGTCTCAGTTGGGGATGGGGGCGGCGATGATTTTTGAAACGAGCGATCGCCCTGCCGCCGAAGCAACTCTGAAAAAGCTCGATGCGATCGCCAAAAGCAATCCTACAGTCAGTGTCGCCCCCAGACAAGTTCAAGGCAAAGAAGTTACGGAGTGGCAAATACCCCAGCAAGGCACTTTATTCGGGCACGGTTGGCTGAATGAAAATTCTGTGTTTGTAGCTTTCGGCGGGCCTTTAGTTGATGTGATTACTTCGACGCCACCGCAACCGTTAAGCAGCAGTCCGAGTTTTCAGGCGATCGCTACTTCTTTACCGCGGGCCAATCAAGGTTATTTTTACATAGATATGGAAAAAACCATGTCTTGGGCTAACCAATATTTGCTCGCAGTACAGCCAAATTTAGTTTCCCCGCCCGTCGCTGAATTGCTGAATTCTCTCCGAGGAGTTAGCGTAGCCACAGCTTCTACACAACCGACAACTGCTGAGTTGGAGATGCTTTTTGCCTTGAAATCTAACCGGTAATTTTTCCTTCTATCCTTCTATCCCTTAAATCTCGATTCACTGCGCGTGGCCGGAGTTTTTCCTGACCAAAAAAAGATGCTGCCCTCCACAGAGGGCAGCTACTCAAATAAAGCATCTTAAAGTCTCTCAAAACTTCAGAATTAACCTTCAGACATTCCGGATTTATTCGGCAATTGCAAGTCATCAGGATCTACATAGTGACAAACTGCTTTGTCCATGCAAATCAAGGCCCAGCCAGATTTATCGATGCTCATCAATTTGTAAGAAGCGGGCTGAATAAAGAAACCTTTGTGGTTGCGGGTTGCTGGTTTGATGTTAACGTGGCTGTCATTGCTCATGTTTTTACAACTCCTAGTATTATCGTAGTAAAATCTGAAAACCGCTGAGCGGGTTTGTCAATCGTCTAAGTCTTCAAATACTAGCACTGACTTTCTGAGTTTTCCATAAAGTTATTTATTGATTTATTACGATGTCGTAATAAACCGCAACGCCACTTTCGTCGCTCCCCGCCCACACATCGACTTGTTTGCGGGGTTACGGCTCCAGAAGCCACTGTTTAACGCGGGCGAGACTCTTCCAGTCGGGTTTTCTGCTTAATCCTTCTTCAAAATTTTTTTTAACTTCGTCGAGCAACTCTTCGGAAGCCATCAGTAATTGCTGAGCCACTTCTACATGGGGGCGCACTCCTTTCTCTTTGAGATCGAGGATCGCTACTGCTAGATTGATTCGAGCTTGAGGGTCGTGAGGGTTCAATTTAACGGCGGTTTTCGCTGCCTTTTGAGCCGGTGCGGGTTTATTTTCTAACAGGTAGAGCCACGCGAGGCTAGCCCAGGCATTGCCATTTTTGGGAGCTTTCTCGCACACTTCTTTAAACACGGGGATCAGATTAGCCGGGGCTTCGCCAGCTTGGTAGCGATCGAAACCGTCTTTAAACAATTCTTCAGGGGTCATTCGATTTTAGATTTTAGATTTGGGATGTTGCATGGAAAAGGGCATGGGGCAGTTAACAACTTTCTGCCCCATGCCCTCTTTTCCGATTTATGTAGAAAAAGAACTGCCACAACCGCAAGTTTGAGTTGCGTTGGGGTTAGTAAACTGAAAACCGCCCCCGATCATAGCATCGCTGAAGTCGAGAACCAAACCGTAGAGATAAAGAATGCTCTTGCGATCGCAAACTACCTGAAAACCGTCGTAGTCGAATACTTCATCGTCGGATTTCACAGTGCTTGGGTCTGCGAAATCCATCACGTAGGACATTCCAGAGCATCCGCCCTGGCGCACCCCTACCCGCAAGCAAAGGTCTTTACCTTGTTTTTCTCTCAGGGCTAAAACTTGACGGACAGCAGAGTCCGTCATTTGAATGCCCCGCTTTTCAGAAATGGCTTGAGTCATAATTTGCCGAACTCCTGAGACTGTCTAATGCTAAGAGTTTAATCTTATTGCTCCATTGTACAGGCATTCGCCAGAAGGCATTCGGTTAAATGCTGAAGGCAGAATTTTTAGCTTCTAATTTTTAATTCCCGTGGGGCCTCGTTCCCAAGCTTGATGCCCTCTCCCCCTATAGGGTTTATGATTGAGAAGCAGCGGTTGACCGACTACCGGCACCGCAACAATGCTTCACTCAACGGGCTTACTCTATGGCAGCGCTGAATCGCTCTACTCTTCGTCGGCTACAAAACTTACCTCAAATTCCCAGCGTGTGGGAGGGCGATCGCCGACCCTTATCTAATGCTGACTCGCACATGATGCTAGATGACGATGACGTTCTAGAAGCTGGTGGCGAGTGCATTCTCTGGGTCGATGGCTCCGAGGGAGTCGTGAGGGCTATGGACATGGTAGGCCCAGATGCCGGCCCAGAGGCGATCGTCCGAGCCCTGCTACGGGCAATGGAACATCCCCAAAGCCCGGCTCCTGCAGGTCGGCCCCAAAAAATAGTAGTCAAAAACCGAGAAATTCAATTTTATCTGCGGGGCGTACTTCAAGATTTAAGCATTTCCATTGACTACGTGCCGGAATTGCCCTTAATTGACGAAATATTTCGCGGCATGGAAGAGGTCGCGATCAACAGACCTCCTGAGTTGCCCCCTCAGTATGCTGAAGTTTTAATGGAAAAAGCTGCTCAAATTTGGCAAGATGCTCCGTGGCGAACTTTGAGCGAACATCAAATTATATCTATTGAAATCAATCAGTGGGATGTCGCCAGCCTCTACGTGTCCGTATTGGGGCAAGGCAGAATGGATTACGGAGTTTTACTGTACCGCTCTCTAGAATCCTTGAAGCGGTTTCGAGAACGAGTCGTCAACGATGAATCTTTTGAAGATTTAGAACAGGCTTTTTTAGGGCAAGACTGTTTGTTTGTTACCTTTGAAAGTGCAGCAGATATTGATGAGGACGACGACGAGGACGAAATTGATTTAGCTGATTTGCCTCCATCGGAAATTGAACCCAATTTCGGCAACCTACATCCTTTAGAAGGATTGCGATCGATTCTTTACGAAGAAGAAGCCCTCACGATGTTAGTTGCTCTCGAAGCATTTCACCGCTTTTTCCGCAACGCCCGCCGGAAATTGGGTTCAGAGACTTTTCCCAGTCTTAGCAGCCGCTACCGCATCCCAGTTCCGCAGCCTGACGGAGAAATTCAACAGGTATCCGTTAAAGTTTCAACGATGCCGGATGTGTCAGACGAATTATTACAGATGCTCGGTGATGATGACGATGATGACGAGGATGATGATGATGAATTTGACAAGCCACTGCTGCGGGACGATTTGGTGCCGCAAAATTCATTTTTGAGTCTCGGCGCCGTACCTTGGGAAACAGTAGAGTTCCTGCGCCAAAGTGTCCAGTTTCACCAAGGTGCAGAAATTGATATTAATACAGCCGGAGATGGTTTGCCGGTGGTGATGATCCAAACTTCTCATCCGAAGGCAAAAACTATGATTCAGGATTTGAAAGAAGCTGGAGGCGTGAAGGGGATTGGTTTTAATCCGGGCGAAAATCCTTTTCAGGATGAGCAATATGACTTGGGTATTCTGCAAACTAAAAATGGGGAGCTGTATTTGTTTGGGGAGTTTAATGAAGACGATCCCGTGCATCAGGAAGCTCGCAAGAAGTGGGATCGCCGCTGTAAATTAACCAACGGTTGGTGCGGTTTGATTATTGCTAAAGGGTTGATGGGTGCTTCTCGCGGTCAGCCTCAGTTTAAGGATATGATCGCTTTGCTTGAGGTGCGCTGGGTGTCTGCTAAAGACTTGGGAATTGGCCCACTTCAGTTGATGCCGATGTTTTAAAGTTAGTTGACTGTTGACTGTTGACTGTATGACTGTTTTGAGAAGAAAGAGGTAAAAGTAATTTGTAAGGTGCGCTGGAGCGCACCATAGTTGTTAAATTTTCAAAGAAAATGATGATGTCAAATTCTGCTCAAAAGCGAGAAGTGTTAGTCGCCCTTGATACTGAATTCGCGGATAAAATAGACAAACTTACTGATGATTGTACGGAGACGATCGAACAAGCTCTCCGTCTCTGGTACGCTAAGCAAATAGAAGATAAGTTGGGAAAATTTTATCAAAACCGCAGCCAAGAAGATATTGAGTTTGAGGAAGAAGGGGCAACATTTGCTCAGGAACAAATGGAAGAAATTTTAATAGAGGAAGGTCTTTGAGACAATGACAGAAACTTATCCGCGACAAGGCGCAGTTTATCTTGTTAGAGCTTTGCGAACGATCGGGGATACCAAAAAGCGTCCTGTTGCCGTTGTTTCCATAGATAGCCGGAATGAATTGAGCCGTACTGTACTGATTGTCCCTTTTACTAGCGATTTGAGAGGGGGCGAAACTCCGACTCGGGTTTTGATTACGGCACGGTGAAGGAGGGTTGGAATCTGACTTGCTTGCTGTCTGCGAGCAAATTATAACTGTCCAAAAGACTTATCTGGAACAAGGCCCTTACGGTCAACTTAGTGCCGATGTCCTAGCAAGAATTCAGAGGGGTGTACAAGTGTCGATCGGCATTTATGAACTTTGAATGTTTCGGAAATTCTAAAATTTGTTACAATCTGTAAAAATACGGGAAAGGATAGGTAAAATGCGGGTTGCGATCGCAGGTGCGGGACTGGCTGGAATGACCACAGCAGTCGATTTAGTGGAGGCCGGCCACGAAGTAGAAATTTTTGAATCCCGCCCCTTTGTCGGCGGCAAAGTTGGCAGTTGGGTAGATCCCGACGGCAATCACGTTGAAATGGGTTTGCACGTTTTCTTCGGCTGCTATTATAACTTATTTGCCCTGATGAAAAAAGTGGGGGCTTTTGACGATTTGCTCCTCAAAGAACACGTCCACACTTTTATCAATCGAGGCGGCGAAACTGGTTCTTTGGATTTTCGGTTTCCGGTGGGTGCTCCTTTGCACGGGTTGAAGGCATTTTTTACTACATCCCAGCTATCCGTACAAGACAAAATTCAAAATGCGATCGCCCTGGGAACTAGCCCGATCGTCCGAGGTTTGATAGACTTTGACGGAGCAATGAAAACTATCCGCGATTTGGATAAAATTAGCTTCGCTGACTGGTTCCGCAGCCAAGGTGGCAACCAAAACTCGCTCAAAAGAATGTGGAATCCGATCGCCTACGCACTGGGCTTTATCGACACTGAAAATATTTCTGCCAGGTGTATGTTGACAATCTTTCAATTCTTTGCATCAAAAACCGAAGCCTCTGTCATGCGGATGCTAGCCGGTTCTCCCAATGAATATTTGCACAAACCAATTGTGGAATATTTGGAAAGCAAAGGAACGAAAATCCACACGCGGCGCCGAGTTCGAGAAATCCAGTTTCAAGAAGGTGCAGAAACTCATGTAACTGGTTTGGCAATAGCTAGCGGCGAAACGGAAGAAACTATTACCGCCGATGCTTATGTTTTTGCATTAGATGTGCCGGGAATTCAGAAAATATTGCCTCCAGCTTGGCGCAAATGGTCAGAATTTGACAACATTTATAAGTTAGATGCGGTGCCAGTTGCTACAGTACAATTGCGGTTCGACGGTTGGGTAACGGAACTGGAAGACGAAGCCAAGCGCAAACAGTTGAGCCATGCTGTAGGAATCGATAATTTGCTGTATTCAGCAGATGCAGACTTTTCCTGTTTTGCAGACCTAGCGCTGGCAAGTCCCAAGGATTATTATAAGGAAGGACAAGGCTCGCTGCTGCAGTTGGTGCTGACACCGGGAGATCCGTTTATTAAACAAAGCAATGAGGCGATCGCCCAACACGTACTTAAGCAAGTTCAGGATTTATTTCCGTCAGCGCGGGAACTAAATATGACTTGGTACAGTGTAGTTAAGCTCGCTCAATCTTTGTATCGCGAAGCACCGGGAATGGATGTTTTCCGCCCTGCTCAAAAAACTCCGATAGCCAATTTCTTTCTAGCAGGAAGTTACACTCAGCAAGACTACATTGATAGCATGGAAGGAGCGACACTTTCAGGTCATCAAGCAGCTAAGGCCATTCTCGAAGCTTACAGTCATTAGTCATTAGTCGTCTCGCTCCCCCCTGAATAAGCAGGGGGGGAAAAGAGCGTTATCAAAGTCCTCCTTATTAAGGGGGATTTAGGGGGAGCGAAAAATCGACTACAAGCGATATTCCTCGTTCCCAGGAATAGCCTGGGAATGCCTATCAGGAGGCTCTGCCTCCCGTATTTAGACAGAAAACGCGAAGCAGAGCAATAGTGAAATGGCTTACCAGGCACAGCCTAGTAACGAGAAATCCACAATCTAAAATCTACAATCTAAAATCTAAAATCGCATGACTGATTGGTTAGAACACAGCGTCCAAGTAGAAATAGCAATTCCCATCGAATTAGCGTGGCAACTCTGGTCAGACTTAGAGCAAATGCCGCGCTGGATGAAGTGGATCGAATCAGTTCGCATTCTCGAAGACAACCCGGAATTGTCGCGCTGGAAACTCGCAACTGGCGGGTTAGAATTTAGCTGGCTTTCTCGGATTCTCAAAGTAGTGCCACATCAGATAATTCAGTGGGAATCGGTAGACGGTTTGCCAAATCGGGGTGCGATCAGATTTTACGATCGCAAAAACAGCAGCATTGTCAAACTGACGGTAGCTTATGGAGTTCCCGGCTGGCTGGCAAAATTGATGGACAATTCATTTCTAGCGCGAGTAGTTGAATCGACTCTTATGGCTGACTTGGAAAGGTTTAAAGAGTATGCTCTGAACGTTAAAGCGACTTCTTGAATTCTGATGACTAAAGTTATGACTACTAACCAGTTTGTAGTCATGATTTTAGTTTTTTAATTTCTAAATTAGGACTTATGCACCCGAACAAAGAAACCGGGTTTTTGAACCGAGAGTGAAAGTTTTAAGCAAATATTTGGGTTAAACACCAGGTTTCGGGTCGCCCGTGCGTCCAGGACTATAATTGTAACGCGAGAGTCGATCGGCCTTTTGCCTCAGTATCATAGAGAGATGCTGCTGATTCCTTCTCGGTTCAGTTATGAGTTACTGCCTAAACCCCGCCTGTCAAAACCCGCAAAATGCCGATCGTACCCAATTCTGCCTGAATTGCGGCTCCAAACTGTTGCTGAGAGAACGTTACCGCGCCATCAAACCCCTCGGGCGCGGCGGTTTCGGTCGGACTTTTTTAGCAATAGACCAAGACAAACCCTCAAAACCCCGCTGTGCAATTAAACAGTTTTTCCCGCTATCTCAAGGTACCAGCAGCAGCGAAAAAGCAGCAGAATTATTCAACCGAGAAGCAGTGCGGCTGGACGAATTGGGGAAACACCCGCAAATTCCCGAACTGCTGGCGCACTTTCAGCAGGAACGCTATCAGTATTTGGTACAGGAATTTATAGAAGGTCAAAATTTACAGGAAGAGTTGGCGCGGACTGGGCCTTTCAGCGAAAGTAAAATTCTCAGTCTGCTGAAGGATTTATTGCCAGTATTGCAGTTCGTGCACGATCGCAGTGTAATTCACCGAGATATTAAACCGCCCAACATTATCCGGCGCCGCATTTCTCAAACTCCCATCATTTATACTTACCCAACATTAACCGGGGAATTAGTTTTAGTTGATTTTGGCGCTGCAAAAGTTGTGGAGGGTTTGAGAGAAACCGGTACAGTCATCGGTTCTCCCGAATTTGTGGCGCCGGAACAAATTAGAGGTCAAGCGGTTTATGCGAGCGATTTGTACAGTTTGGGAGTAACTTGCATTTATTTGCTGACTCAAATATCTCCTTTTGATTTGTTCGATCTCAATCAAGATGCTTGGGTTTGGCGAGACTTTTTGAAGGTTCCAATCGATCCGAAATTAAGTCGCATCCTCGACAAAATGATTGAATCGAGTCTCAGTCGGCGCTACAAATCTGTAGCTGAGGTATTGAAAGATTTGCAGCCGCAGCAGTCGGCGGCACAGGTTCCGACTCCGGCGGCCCCTGCTATTTCCATGCCGCAGAGGACGCCTGTGGTGCAGAATGCAGTGCCGCCAACGGTTGCAGGCACAATCATACCTGTGCCGCCGATGCAGCGGGTTGTACCCGCACGCGCGCCTACTTGGAGGTGTGTTCATACTCTGGTAGGGCATTCTAATGCTGTCACGTCGGTAACTTTCAGTCCTGATGGCGCGACTTTAGCTAGCGGCAGTGAGGATAAGACGATTGAGATGTGGAAGTTGGATGCGGGTAAGCGGTGGTACACCCTCACGGGTCATTCTGACTGGGTGACTTGTGTGGCGTTTAGTCCTGATGGCGCGAGTTTGGCTAGTGGCGGCCGGGACAAAATGATTCATATTTGGGATTTGAATAAGGGTAAGTGGTGGTACGCTTTGGCTGGTCATTCTGACAGGGTTGCTGCTGTGGCCTTCAGTCGGGATGGTCAGGTTTTGGCTAGCGGCAGTCGGGACAAAACTGTGCAGTTGTGGAATTTGAATAAGGGAAAGGGGATGTCGGCTTTGACTGGTCACGCTGGCGGGGTGGAAGCCGTAGCTTTTAGTGCTGGCGGGGAGTTTTTGGCTAGTGGGAGTCGGGACAAGACTGTGCAGTTGTGGGATTGGCAAAAGGGTCGATCGATTTGTACTCTGGCGGAGCACGGGGATTGGGTGCGGGCGATCGTTTTTGCGACTCCCCCCAGCCCCCCCTTGGTAAGGGGGGGAGTAGGAGAAGGATTAATTTTGGCGACGGGGAGTCGGGATGGTACGGCGAAGCTGTGGCGGGTGGATGCACAGGCGCGTGGAACGCTGTTGCGGAGTATGAGGGACAATTCTGGGGATGTTTTGTGTGTGGCGTTGAGTCCCGATGGTCGGGTTTTGGCGACGGGGAGTCGGGATGGCACGATTTATTTGTGGGATGCGGGTACGGGGGGTTTGCTGGAAATTCTGACGGGCCACGGGGGGGAAGTTTTGTCGGTGGCGTTTAGTGCTGATGGGGAGAGTTTGGCTAGCGGTGCGGGCGATCGAACTGTGAAGATTTGGCGGGCGATCGGGCATTAGGGGCGATGTCAAGAGTGCCTGCTTAAAAATCTTATATTTATGCTTGACAGGCGATCTAGTGTTCTGCTACATTAGGAATTCGTGAGGACGCATAGCTCAGTTGGTTAGAGCACTACGTTGACATCGTAGGGGTCACTGGTTCGAGTCCAGTTGTGTCCATACCTAAAACCCGCCCAGAGAGCGGGTTTTGTTGTTTCTAAAACTTGTTTCTATAACCAAACTGCTAGATTTGGCATTCTCAATTAGGAATGACAGAATATGTCTAGGTCAGAGATTTAGTAGGGTTGCCACGTTTCGTCGAGGCTGTTACTGAGCAGTTGCATAGTTTGCATGAGTTCGGTGTTAAAGAAACGCTAGCCCGATTCTCGTAGGCACCATCCCCATCCGTGAACAAAGCGCAAGCAAGCAGAACAAGAAAAAGAATAACTTTTAGAACGCGATCGCCTTGCACGCTCCGAAGCAGAAGCCGCTAACCGGATTAAAGACGAATTTTTAGCGGTGCTGTCCCATGATTTGCGATCGCCCGTGTGCTTAAACACTGAATGGCTTAGGTTTTGGGCATATTATATCTTGATTCCCTAACAATAACTGACATAATAGGTAAATAGGCAGGACTAACCGCAATGAATGTAGAACGTACAAACTCCTTGAATCATCGAGAAGAGCTTACTGTAAATTTTCCTCAAGAGCTATGTACGCACTGCCAAGCACTCGAAGCACGACGATTTGCGGTGATAGTAGATCACATAGCTGAGGCCTTTATTTCTATTAATTCAGAGTGGCGCTGCACCTATGTCAACCATAAAGCAGAGGAGCTTTTAAACAGGAAGCGACAACACCTAATCGGCAAAAATATATGGACTGTATTTTCGGTAGATTTTACCTCGGAGCTATATAATTATTCCCATCGAGCGATCGCAACGCAAACTGCCATCGAGTTTGAAGAACACTACCCCTCACTCAACAAGTGTTTGAGAATTCGCCTCATCAAGAGTGAAGATGGCTTACTTATTTACTTCCAAGACACGACTGAGACATCTCAAATTGATCGACAATTGAAAGCCGAAATCGCCAAGTGCCAGGAGGTGGAAGCCACTCTTCAGAAAGAACAGGACTTTTTGAAGGCAATCCTAAACAACGTTCAAGCTGGTATTGTCGCTTGTGATGCAGATGGCATATTGACTGTATTTAACCAAGCAGCTAAAGATTTTCATGGATTACCTCAGCAGCCAGTTCCACCGGCTCAATGGGCTCAGTATTATAACTTGTATTTGCCCGACGGCAAAACACCCATGAATACAGAGGATATTCCCCTGTTTCAGGCATTGCAAGGACACAACGTTCGTAATGTGGAAATGATGATTGTTCCACAGCAGGGAACTGCGCGAATGCTGTTAGCAACTGGACAGGCGATTATTGCCGCCAACGGCGAAAAACAGGGTGCTGTTGTCGTGATGCACGATATTACACAACGCAAGCAGGCAGAAACTGCTCTGCGTGAGGGTGAAGCGCAATTATCCAGCATCTTCCAAACTATTCCTGATGGCATCACTATTCTAGATTCTACCGGACAGATTATTGCCGCAAATAAGGCAGCAGAGAGGATTTTAAGATTAACTAGCAGCGACATTGTGGAGCGAGGCTATAACGATCCATCCTGGTTCATTACAACCGTGGAAGGTCATCCTTTCCCAAAAGATGAACTGCCGTTTGCGAGGGTTATGCAAACAGGTGAGCCTGTTTATGGTATTGAACATGGCATTAGCCATGCCGATGGAACTCGCACGATTCTCTCGATCAATGCTTCCCCTTTGTTTGACGCAGAGGGACAAATTATCAATATCATTGCTGCTTTCAGCGACATTACTGAACGCAAGCAAACCGAAGACGAACGAGTACAGCTTGTTCAAGAACAGGCAGCCCGTGCTTTAGCAGAGAATTCTCAGGAAAAATCAGCATTTTTAGCGGAAGTGAGTGCTGTTCTTTCGTCTTCGCTGGAGTATGAACAAACTCTCCAAAGCGTTGCAAAGCTGGCAGTTCCTTATTTTGCAGATTGGTGTAGTGTCGATCTGCTGAATGACGATCGCACAATTGGTCGTGTTGCAATGGCTCATTCAGATCCCGAAAAAGTGAAGTTTGGCTGGGAGTTGGCTCAACGCTTCCCCAGACATCTCGATGATGGGTATGGCATTGCTAAAGTCATGCAAACAGGACAGGTTGAAATTGGGATTGAGATTACAGATGAACTGTTAGTTGCCGCAGTGCCGAATGCTGAATACCTGGAAATCTTACGTGGAGTTGGGTTAAAGTCCTGCATCATTGCACCGCTACAGGCACGCGGGCGCGTGTTGGGTAGCATTACCTTTGTGTTTACTGAATCCGATCGCCGCTATCGCCTGGAAGACATTGGCCTGGCTGAAGAATTGGCTCAGCGAGCAGCGATCGCCATTGATAATGCTCGTCTCTATAATGAAACACAACAAGCGAAATTAGCCGCCGAACTCGCTGCTAACCGCACGGCTCGACTGCTGGCGGTGATGACGGCTGTGTCTGAATCACTAACCTCGGCTCAAGTGGCTCAGGTCATTATTGAACAGGGAATGTCGGCACTGGGAGCGAGTTCTGGTTTGGTTGCCGTATTAAATCAGGATGCAAGCGAACTGGATATTATTCAATCGATTGGCTTTGAGCACGTAGGAGAATTTAAGCGCAGTTTTTCGATTCATGCACCCTATCCTCTCGCAGAAGCCGTGCGAACTGGGCAACCTGTGTGGCTAGAAACTATCGAAAACCGAATTGCCCGTTATCCTGATTTAGCCCAAGCTTATGCCAAGGTTGGTTCAGAAGCCTGGATTTCAGTGCCATTGTTGATTGAAGGACAAGCCGTTGGTGGGCTATCGCTTAGTTTTTCGACCGTTCCCCGACTTTCCGAAAGCGATCAGGCTTTCGTTTTGGCACTGGCACAGCAGTCGGCGCAGTCGATCGACCGAGCACGGCTCTACGAGTCAGAATCGCAAGCACGGACACAAGCAGAAGCAGCTAACCGAATTAAAGATGAGTTCTTAGCTGTCTTGTCGCACGAATTGCGAACTCCGTTGAATCCGATTCTGGGTTGGACTCGACTGCTGCGAAGGGGAACCCTGGATTCTGGCAAGACGGCGGTAGCTCTCGAAACGATTGAACGCAATACCCAGTTGCAAGTTCAACTGATTGAGGATTTGCTCGATATTTCTCGCATTCTGCAAGGCAAGCTGAGTTTGAACTCTACTCCTATTAATTTGAAAACAACTCTTAAAGCTGCGATCGAAACAGTTAGTTTAGCCGCCGAAGCGAAAAACATTCAAATTGAAACCCAGCTAGAACCCAATGTCGGCGATGTGTTAGGAGATGCTACCCGATTGCAACAGGTTGTGTGGAATTTGCTGACCAATGCCATTAAGTTCACCCCAACTGGAGGTCGAGTTGAAGTTGAGCTAAAAACGATTGATTCCTCTGCTCAAATTCAAGTCAGGGATACAGGAAAAGGGATTAAGCCCGAATTTATTCCCTATGTATTTGACACATTTCGACAAGCCGATAGCAGTATTACCAGAACATTTGGTGGGTTAGGGCTGGGATTAGCGATCGTGCGTCACGTCGTTGAGCTACATGGTGGAACTGTCAAAGCCGAAAGTTTTGGAGAAGAACAGGGAGCAACATTTACTGTCACGCTTCCCTTATTAGCCAGAAGCAATGATCCAAACAGTGAGCAGAAGGACATTCTATCACTCAATGCTCACACTTCACCCTTGGCTAGATTATGTATCCTGGCAGTTGATGACGAAGTAGACAATTTAGAGTTAGTTCAATGTATTTTGGAGGAAGCGGGAGCCACAGTTATCTCTGTATCTTCAGCTAAAGATGCGCTACAAAAGCTCAATGAATCTAAGCCAGATGTTTTGATTGCTGATATTGGAATGCCACAAATTGATGGCTATATGTTGATTCGTCAAGTCAGACAACTATCCACACAGGAGGGAGGAGAGATTCCCGCGATCGCGCTCACTGCGTATGCAGGTAAGACCAATCAACAGCAAGCACTAGCAGCCGGATTTCAAAAGCATCTTCCCAAGCCTGTCGATCCTGAAACGTTAGTGGAGACAATTGAGCAATTGCTTCATCCAATTGAGTAAGGCAGGGTATTAGACATCTGCATAAATTAAGATTCAGCTACCTCGGTACAAGGATTTCAAGTTGATTATTGGAAATGTCTTTTGAGTATAGTCGGAGAATAAAATGTTACGAATTTAGGGCTAGCCTAATGCTGCTTGGCCTAGATGTAGCAAAAGGCTCTGCTAAGGCATTGCTCCCCAAACCCCATAAAACATTGTTGACACCAACCCTCCGCCCACAACGCGGGAACTTTAAACTTGGCCCCACTGTTGGGAAATTCCGATCGCAATAGCAACTAATGCCGATCGCCCCCAGCCCACCAGTCCGCCAGTCCATCTCAGGACACGGCACCGCGCCGTGTCCTTAGCCGTAACTTATCGGCGACAGCCTTCGGCGATCGCTCTTAACACCGCTAGCCGCACTTCTGGATGAGATTTTTCCAGCCCGTTAGCCCGAAAAATCCAGTGTCCGCCGCCCGCGTGCTCGATCGCAATCTTCTGACCGTCAGGCAAAACTATTTGCCACCAATTCAACACAGTGGCTTTAATAAGGTGGCACTGAATTTCGTTCAGTTGAACCTCCATTAATTTCAGTTGACGCATGATTGGATTTTGGGCAGATGACTTCATGATTTTTCTCATTAAATGAATTCGACTGTTTCTCGGCTTTGATTTCAGCTTGCCGATTTTTTAACTTAACTTCAGCTTCAGAACTTTTCGCCTTAACTTCCCCTTCAGAACTTTTCGCCTTAACTTCCTTTTTACCACCTTTCGGCTCAACTTTCACTCCAAAACCTTTAGACTTAACTTTGCCTTGGGCAGAAGTTGAACTCTGTCCCGTTGCTGGCTTCTTAAACTCCGCGTCTAATTGGTCTAAAATCTCCTCTTGTTCGGGAGTATGTTCTGCTGGCCGCTCTAAGTTTCTGGGATTGTATTCGTCCACCAACCTTGCCAAAAATTCGGAAATTGACAGGCCGGCTGCGGCTGCTTTTTTCGTTAAAATGGCGTAAGTGTCGGTTTTAATCCGAATTTGTTTGAGCCGGAGGTTGGGATTGTTGTCAACTGTTTCGGCAATAGTTACTGCGGTAATCCTTTCTTTGGGTATGACATCAACAACTTCTTGCCACTTTTCCTGCAAAGGACTGTCGCCGTATTGGTCGGTGATTGCGTGTTTAAACAAAGGGACAACTTGAGCGACGCAGCTAGGCAAAATCTCAAATCCGGCTTTAATCAAGCGCAGGCAAATGCCAGCAGCTTTGATAATTTGCGTGCAGTAAAAATACTGCCTGCCTAATGCTTGTTCGCAGTAAGTTTTAAAAGTTTTGAACTTGTCTTTGTACAATCGCAGCTTTCGGATCGCGTCCAGCATGATTCCTTGACGCACGTAGTCTAGGAATCCCCTTTTAATTTCGCCTGTCAGGTAGTCTAAATCGTGAAAGGGAGATTGATTCTGGATTTCTTCTTCAAAGTCTAGCAGCGGGCCTGCAAAGTGAAAGTTGGAGGCGACATCGCCTAGGTAGAAGTTGTCAATTGATGTGGACATGATCTGGAATGGTTCGAGAAAGGGCACGATAGCACGGAAGCTGTGCGATCGCAAAGTAGAAGTTTTGGTCTGGATCTTTGATACAATTTTGAGTTGGACTGTGCTGTGAGGTCGATCGACCTTTTACATGGCATCACCTCCTCGGCGTTGAGGAAAAAGGGCTTGAGGTATGCGCCCTTGCCCCGAAAATACGCTTGGGTATGCAGGCACAATTGATAGACACTAAAAATAAGGCGGTCTTTCAAACCTGCATTTTGACGAAAGTAGGCTCGCCAGGGGGCCTTTGTTTGGTCGCTATACATGAAGTCTACTTCATCTAAAAAACCATGTCAAGAGGTTCGCTTCATGAAACAAACTTCATGTACTGTGGAAGAAAATTTGCAAGAAAAGGAGAAGTCTCCATTAAGGCTTCTCAGAGAACAAGCTGGCCTAACCCGCCCTCAAGTCAAACAACATATCGGCGTTTCTGAGCGGATGCAAGCTGACTGGGAATCAGGAAAGTCCATGCCAACTGTTGAAAACGTAGCTGCACTGGCTAACCTGTACCAGGTTTCTCTAAAAACTATGTTTGAGCTTTTAGGATTAGACGTAACTAAAATTCCCGATGACTTACCAAGTCGATCGCCCTCGCCTAACGACAACTAACCCGCAGGGGTTCGGAAATGTCTAGGGAAACGGGTTTGAGTCATGCACCCAAGCCCGGAAAATACAAACGCTATAACTAAAAACTCAGAAGCCCGATCGACCTTTCATCGCTCAATCCGTGACTTTCCCTCTCAGAGCTTTAATCTGGCCTCGCTTGGTTTTGCTGTCGAGACGCTTGCGCTGGGAACTACGAGTTGCTTTGCTGGGTTTGCGCCTTTTCGGTATGACGATCGCACTTTTAATCAGCTCTTGCAGCCGTCTCAAAGCCTCCTCCCGGTTTTGTTCCTGGCTGCGGTGTTCCTGGGCTTTAATCACAATCACACCTTCGGAGGTGATGCGCTGGTCGTTGATTTGCAACAAACGCTCCTTGTAGCGATCGGGCAATGAGGAAGCTGGGATATCAAAGCGCAAGTGAATCGCACTCGCCACCTTATTTACATTTTGCCCCCCCGCGCCTTGAGAGCGAATCGCACTAATCTCGATTTCGCGATCGTCCAGGAACACTGTATTAGAAATTTGTAGCATGATTCATCAGTGAGGTTAAAGATGATGGGAAATTAGTGCATCTTTTATATATAACTTAGTTTAGTATATAAGTTATTGACAATTTTTAGCTGTCAAGATGAATTCGATGATTTTTTTTCTATCCCATAACTCTACGTCGTTAGATTTAGCAAGATTGTAAGCATTTTCTGTAAATCTGTTGTTCGTAATTACTCTTCCTTTATTTCCTTTGTAATGTCTGACGGCTCCTGCTACTTCTTGAACTGCTTTAATCCCAACTGGATTTTTGCTTCTTTTCGCTTGAACCACGGTTTTGGAGCCATCTTTGTATAAAATTAAATCCGCCCCATAATCTTGACTATCTTGAGTTAAAGTCACAGTATAACCAAAGTTTATAAAATGAACCTCTAGAAATCTTTCAAACTCTTTTCCCGTCATTTCATCCACTTGCAGAATACCACTGTCTAATAAACGCTTTTTTTCCTCTTCTTCTTTCAATGTATCCAATACCGATGTCGCAATCACACCCAAAACGGCAGCGGCTCTTCCAATAAAAGATTTCATAAAATTAATTTTTTTTTTAAAGGAGTAGTTATGATGGTAGCAGATTGGCTCAGTATAGTTATCTACTAAGACCGCAAGTAAGATCACAAGCACATTGTGATCTTAATTACTGATTCTTTTAGATCCCCGATATTGAACTGGGGCTTTGTGTCTGCACTCAAGTTCAAGTATGGTTCAAAGAGTCAGGCGAAAGTCAAAAGATTTTATAGTAGAGAAATGTAACAAAACTTTAATCACACCCCAACCGGAGTTTTAGAAAAAATTAATGGGGAGACAGTGACAATGGGCAAGGCTGTAGCCTAAGATCGCCTTAAATTGTCAGTATCATCTCAAGGCAAGGGTGCAAAATGGCAGATATCAACGGCACGATGATGCAATATTTCCACTGGTACATTCCCGATCGAGGAACCCTGTGGGATGAGGTGAAAAACCAAGCGAAAGAATTGGCTGATGCGGGTTTTACGGCACTGTGGCTGCCCCCAGCGTACAAAGGAAGTGGCGGCAAAAGCGACGTTGGATATGGGGTTTACGACTTATTTGATTTGGGAGAATTCGACCAAAAAGGTTCTATTCGCACCAAATATGGTACTAAGCAGCAATATTTGGATGCGATCGCAGCCCTGCACAAATCTCAGATTCAAGTCTATGCCGATGTAGTTATCAACCACAAAATGGGTGCAGATGCAGCAGAGATATTTAAGGCAACTCCTTATCCTCACGACAATCGGCTACATCCCAAAGGTGGATTGCAAGAAATCAAAAGCTACACCCATTTTAACTTTCCCGGACGCAAAGGTAAATATTCCCCATTTGAATGGCACTGGTTGCATTTTGACGCAGTAGACTACAACGAGTACAATAAAGACGATCGCAGCACAGTCTATTTGGTAGAAGGGAGAATTTTTGATGACTATGTTGCCCTAGAAAATGGCAATTTTGCATATTTAATGGGGTGCGATCTGGATTTCCAGGATCAATGGGTACGAGATGAAATTACACGCTGGGGTAAGTGGTATCTCGACACAACAGGTGCCGACGGTTTCCGTGTAGATGCCATCAAGCACATATCGTCTTGGTTTTTTCCGGAATGGTTGGATGAAATGGAGCGATATGTCGGCAAAGATTTGTTTGTTGTCGGTGAGTATTGGGCACCAAATATCGATATCCTGCACTGGTATGTCGGTTCAGTTAAGGGCAAAATGTCAGTTTTTGATGTGCCGCTGCATTACAACTTTCATTACGCCAGCCAACAGGGCGGTAACTACGATATGCGGCGCATTTTAGACGGTACAATGATGCAGCAGCAACCGGCTCATGCAGTAACGTTTGTCGAAAACCACGACTCCCAACCGCTGCAAGCACTTGAATCTGTTGTAGAACCGTGGTTTAAACCTCTTGCTTATGCGATTATTCTATTGCGAAGAGAAGGTTATCCCTGCGTTTTCTACGGCGATTATTACGGTGCAGAATATGAAGACTGGGGGCGGGATGGCAATCGCTATAAGATTGTTATGCCCTCTCATCGATCGCTAATTGACAAGTTGCTCCATGCTCGCAAACACTTCGCCTACGGCCCTCAATATGACTATTTCGATCATTGGAATACCATTGGCTGGACGAGATTGGGCAATGGGAAACATCCACAAGCAATGGCAGTAATTATGAGTGACGGCCCGGAGGGTTCCAAGTGGATGGAAGTTGGTAAACCTCATGCTAAGTTTGTGGACTTAACAGGGCATATTCAGGAACCTGTTTCTACTAACGAGTGGGGTTGGGGCGAGTTTCGCTGTCAAGGCGGTTCAGTATCTGTGTGGATTCAGGAATAAGATCGGTTGGTAGTAATATTATTGTCTATTTGTAAGGTGCGCCGAAACGCACCCTACAAAAATTAATTAATCGGTAGTACCAGTTTGCAGCGATTCTTTAGCAGTCTGCGTCCACTCTGAGTGGAAGAATTCGCCGCGCGGTTTGTCGGTGCGCTCGTAGGTGTGAGCCCCGAAATAATCCCGCTGAGCTTGCGTGAGGTTTTGCGGCAATCTTTCGCGCCGGTAGCTATCGAAATAGTCCAGGGAGGCGCTAAATGCTGGCACTGCAATCCCCAGTTGGCAAGCAGTAGCTAACACGTCTCGCCAAGCCGATTGGCGATCGAGAATGCTCTGTTTGAACTCCGGCGCTAACAGCAAATTCGGCAGCGTGGGGTCGTCCTTGAAAGCTGTTTTAATCTTGTCCAAAAAGCCAGCCCGAATGATACAGCCACCTTTCCAAATTCGGGAAATTTCGCTCAAACTCAAGTCGTAATTGTACGACTTCGATGCCGCGCTCAACAGCGCCATGCCTTGCGCGTAGGAGCAAATCTTCGAGCAGTAAAGCGCATCCCGGACTTTGTTCACAAACTCTTTAGTATCGCCTTCGTACTTGCCGCTAGGCCCCGTCAGTTCTTGGGAAGCTTTGATGCGCTCGTCTTTGTAAGAAGACATGATTCTCGCATTCACAGCAGCGATAATTGTGGGAATGCTCACGCCCAATTCCAAAGCACTCATTACAGTCCAGCGACCCGTGCCTTTCTGACCGGCTGCGTCCATAATTACCTCAACTAAGGGTTGCTTAGTTTCCGGGTCGTTGTACTTGAAAATATTAGCCGTAATTTCAATCAAAAACGAGTTGAGTTCGTCTGTGGTATTCCATTCGGCAAAAACTTCCTGCAACTGCTGGCCGTTCAATCCACCAACGTTTTTGAGCAAATCGTAGGCTTCAGCAATGAGCTGCATATCCCCGTACTCAATACCGTTGTGAACCATCTTCACGTAGTGGCCGGCACCCCCAGGGCCGATGAATGTGACGCAGGGGCCGTCATCTACTTGAGCCGCAATTTTGGTGAGAATTGGCTCTAGTAGACCATAAGCAGTGCGGGTGCCACCGGGCATCAAGCTAGCACCGTTGAGCGCGCCTTCTTCGCCGCCGCTGATGCCCATGCCGACAAATCCCAGCCCCATCGATTCTAAATCTTTGGTGCGGCGTTCGGTGTCGTCGTAGAGCGAGTTGCCACCGTCAATAATCATGTCGCCCGGTGAGAGCATGGGTTTGAGCTGGTCGATGACCGCATCTACGGGTTTCCCAGCTTGCACCATGACTAAGATTCTGCGCGGGGTTTCTAGGGCATCGACGAATTCTGTCAGAGTCTTGGCGGCTACAATGTTCTTGCCGGGGGCGCGTAGGGCCATGAAGTCGTCGGTTTTGGCTGCTGTGCGGTTGTATACAGCCACGGAGAAGCCTCTGCTTTCGACGTTGAGCGCTAGGTTTTCGCCCATCACTGCTAGACCGATTAAACCAAAATTTTGCTTTGTCATGCTAATAACCCGCTTGTTGTTCCCGCTTGATGATAGGTTTGCGAGAGAGGAAAGCGAGGCGGGGTGTACCGCTTTCCGGTGGACTAAAAGTATTGGACAATAGACCTAGGAGGTTTAAGTTTATTTTTATATTCCCAGAATTGCTGTTTGGTAAATCAGTAGGGTTTTTTTAAGATTTAAGGGATATTAATGGCGCGGGCAGGTGATGATAAGGCAGGTATTATGTCGATCGCAGTAACGGTAGATACAAACAAGCGGACATTTTGAGGAAAATTGAGGAGACTGTTGTAACTATGGAAGATTTGCAGTATCTCGCGGCCTGGGTAAAGGAGCAACACGCTCGCGAGTATATTTTGACTTGGCTGCTGAGTCAACAGGGGCTGTGGTGGTCGGATGGGGATATTTATCAGGCCGTTTTGCAAAAGTCGGGAAAGCTTTTGAAAGCTTATGTTCAAAAAAGGCAAGCGGGAGAGTTATTTGAGGGAATTTCTGAGAAGTTGGTGGGAGATGATAATTGGGATGATTTGGCGGCGAGTTTGGCGCGGATTGTTGCGGTTTATCAAGAGGAATTATCGCATTTGCAAGAGCGCGATCGCAAGGGGGATGGGGTAAAAAAAAATTTGATTAGCCAACCGTTGACTGGAGATCCTTTGCCGCTTTTGGAGGTGCAGCAAGCTTTGCCCGATCCTTATGCGGATACCTTGACGGGGAGATAATTGCTCATCATTTTTGTGGATGGAGGCTCATCTCAGAAACCGGGTTTCTTCCCTTATTTCTCGTACTCAACCCAAATTGTCACAGAAACCCGGTTTCTCGCTACTTGGGCGACAGTTCTGGATCTAGATTCAAGGATTGAGAATAGGTGTAAGATCTAGAAGAAATCCGGGAAGTACATCTTCACCCGAAAGTGTAGGCGGTTGGTCAAAAGAGAAATTAATCACTTCTGCTACATCTTCAGACAACCGATAGATTTCTACTAAAGGCGTTTGGGGGTCAATTAGCCAACCTAAGCGACAGCCGTTAGTTCGATAATACCGCATTTTAGCCCGCAATGTTTCTAGGGAATCACTTTGCGAACGCAATTCTATTACAAAGTCCGGGCACAGGGGAGGAAATTTGCGCTTATCTTCTGCGGATAATGCTTCCCAACGTTCTAGGAGTACCCAAGCTGCATCAGGGGAACGCTTCGCACCGTTGGGTAATTGAAAGACGGTGGAAGAGGCAAACACTTTTCCCAATCCAGTCTGACGATTCCACAAATTTAGGTCTGTAGTCAACTCGGAATTTCTAATGCCGCTTTCGCCGCCTGTTGGAGGCATAATAATTAGTTCTCCTTCGGGGGTTTGTTCTAATCGCCACTCTTCATTAGCGATGCACAATTGATAAAATTGTTCGTCGGTTAAAGCGACGGCGGCAGGTAGGTTGAGAGTTATAGTTTCCATCGTTGATATTATCGCCAACTAGGTTGGTTTTATTATAGTCGATCGCACTTTCCGACAATTTTCTCAAAAAGCTCGCATTCAACAGTAAAAGAGGTATTTCTGCTTTACCTCGAAGGCTAGATCCCCCTAAATCCCCCTGAAGAAGGGGGACTTTGAATCGAACTTTTGTCCCCTCGTTAAGAAGCGGGAATTTGTATTTGACTATTGTCCCCCCCTTTTTAAGGGGGGCTAGGGGGGAATCGAGACTTTGCCACAAAACAAAGGAGATTAATCAATCATAAATTTCTCTCGCACAATCATCCCAGAAACCGGGTTTCTTCCGATATTTATCGTACTCAACCCACATTATTCGCACAAACCCGGTTTCTCGCCACGCAGCGGCACAAAGGCGATCGTGAGGGCGGGTTTATATAGATTGTTTGTGGGAATTCAAGATGGTTGATGAACCCGCGCCTATGGGAATTCTGTTAATATAACTCTAAATGTAACTGCTAGCTTGACGGGTGAACATCGCACAATAAATTCCGTTTGATGCTATCAATTCGTCGTGAGTTCCTATTTCTGCTATTTTACCGTTTTCCATGACGGCGATACGATCGGCAATTTTGGCTAATCCCAATCTGTGACTGATGACTATTGTTGTTTTCCCGGCGGCTATTTGGCGGAAGATGCTGTAAATTTCGTGTTCTGTCTTGGGGTCTAGGGCGGCGGTTGGTTCGTCAAAAATTAGCACTTCGGCTGTAGAAAGCCGCATTAAGGCGCGGGCGATCGCAATTCTTTGCCACTGTCCCCCCGATAAGTCGATGCCGTCTTCTAATTGTTTCCCCAATGGTGTTTCTAAACCTTGCTCTAAACTGTTGACTTTAGCTGCAATTCCTGCTTCGGAAATAGCTTCGTTAATTGCGGTGTCATCCGAGAGTGAAAGCAAGTCGCCGAAACCGACGTTTTCGCGGACTGTGGAGGGGAAACGGGCGTAATCTTGCATAACTACGGCGATGCGCGATCGCACGTATGCTAGAGAGTACGATCGCAAATCTTTGCCGTTCCAGTCGATCGTACCACTTGTCGGGTCGTACAGGCGACCGAGGAGTTTGCCAAGGGTTGTTTTACCCGCGCCATTTTCACCAACAAGCACTAGCATTTCACCCGGATTAATGGTTAAGTTGATATTTGCGATCGTGCTTTTATTGCTACCGGGATAGCAGAAAGATAAATGCTTAATCTCGATGCCAACTTTATCTTTTGTGGGGCGGGCATCTTGCCTGCTATCTGGTAAACTAGGCAGGCGAGACGCCACATCTCCAAGCGGAGACTGCAATTCTGGTTTGAGTTCCAACAGTTGAAAAATCGGGCTAACGCCGAGGGAAATATCGTACAAATTAGTATAATTGCCAATCAATAATTGCAAACTTTGCTCCACCTGGACAATCAAACCAGAATAAAGCGCCACATCCCCCAAAGTATAGCGCCCTCCCAAAGCTCCCATTACCACATAAACAAATGGCAACGCTACTCCTATTCTACTAAACACTGACCAGAAAAGTACAACAATTGCTCCTTTTTTTCGGATGCGTTGCATCTCGCTAAAAAACTGCAAAAACTGACTTTGCCAGCGTTTGAGCCAAACTTCCTGCAAGCCAAACAAACGCAATTCTTTAGCGTATTCTTCCCCCGTCAATACTCTAGCGGATAAGTTCATCTCGCGGGTAATTTTAGCTTGCTTTTTTTGAACTCTCCAGATGATTCGGCTATATTTTCTTTTGATGTAAATTGATGGAGATGATGAAATCAACATCAGGACTGGCACCCACCAAGCTATGGTAGCAGCAAGGCTAATAGATGGAATAAATATAAAAATTCCCGTGATGGTCATGCTGAGGGTAAATGCTAGTTGCTGTATTTTGGATACTCCGGTTTTTGCGAGTTCTACAATATTTAATAGTTCGGGGTTTTCAAACAGGGCGATATCGTCGAAATTGGCGACTTTTTCGAGGACTTTTCCTTCGACAAAGCCTTGAACGCGATCGCGCAACGATGTCGCAGCAAAAGAGCTCATTGTTTCCAGGGAGTCGCCGACTAACTTGAGACTTAAGACTCCGCCAATACTCCACAGCAATATTGGGTGGGAAAGCATCAAAGCAAAGGGCTGTGCTGTTTGGGTTTGCGACAGCAACCGAGATACTTCATCAATGATTAATTTATCTAAAAATAGGACGGCAGAGGGGGCACCACCGCGGATAATGTTGAGTAATATTAAATTGCGGAGTTCTATTGGTGCGGCTTTGATTATCAGGCCCAAGCTGCGCCACAGAGCTTGGAATGTGGTAATTTGGATCGGTTGCATTATTTGTGAGTAGGTGCCGGGTCTAGTCATCCCCGGACGGTATATTATAACAGTAGTTGTCAAGTAATATGGTTTCCTAACAATTAGGCCGGCAGGAATTTAAATTCCTGCCTCATAGCTAAAGTCCTCTAAAGAGGACTGTTGGTTAATATTTACAATTTGAGTCTGTTAGCTTCGTTTAAACAAAAGTGCCGCTCAATATGTACAGGATTTACATCAAGCCGGCTAGCCTGTTTCTTCAGTCCACTTCACTGGACTTGAGCTGTGAGACGGGGGTTTTAACCCCCGGCGGGTGAGTGGGAAAGCGGCAAATATCTCACATCTTGCACCATTCTCAAGAACAGGCAAGATGCCTGTTCCACAAAGAAGGAATTTCTTGTGGGGTGGGCATCCTGCCCGCCCAGAAAAATCTTATTAAAAAGGGCGCAACATCTCAGAAATATCAAACTATCCAAATGTCAAACGCCGCGACGTACCGTCATCTGTAAATCGCTGTTCGCCAACGCCAACAACTTCCACAATAACTTCGCGTTCAGAAATCGAAAATTGACCCTCGCGCGCGGCAATTTCAACGATGATTTTTTCCCCTTCCAAATACACCTTGTAATTAGTCGTTGCCCAGACACCTTGTTCGTGTTCAAAACTGTGTCCGTCGTCTTCATAAAGCGTCCATTCACCGCTTCCGGGCCAAATTCGCATTTTTAATGACTCAAGCGGTTCTTCGCTGACAAATTGCCTCACAGGTGCGATCGCAATTATGCCCCCGGCCCGCACGTAAAGCGGCATTCTCTCCAAAGGTGCATAAGCTAAAATGTGCGTCGGGCCCTGATAGCATTCGCCCGTCCACCAATCAAACCAAGTCCCCTCCGGCAAATACACAGCGCGGTGTTCAACTCCCGGCCGGTAAACGGGTGCAGCCATCAGCGACGGGCCGAGCAATACTTGATCGTAAAGGTGATAAGTTGCCCGATCGCGCGGAAATTGATATAGTAACGGTCGCAAAATCGGTGTTCCCGTCGTCGCAGCTTCCCAAAACAAGGTGTAAATGTAAGGCAACAACTGATAGCGCAAATTCATGTATTCGCGGCAAATCTTCTCAGTGCGATCGCCAAAAACCCACGGTTCGTGTTGGGCCGTATTTATCGCCGAATGACCGCGCATCAAGGGATACAGCATTCCCACCTGCATCCACCGCGCGAACAATTCAGCGGTTGCATTCTCCGCAAAACCCCCGATGTCGCAACCGACAAACGCCACGCCGGAAAGCCCCATATTGCAAAGCATCGGTAGCGACATTTCTAAGTATTCCCACTGCGATAGATTGTCGCCCATCCATACCGACGAGTAACGCTGAACGCCCGCAAAACCCGATCGCGTCAGCACAAAAGATCGCTCGCCCGATCGCACTTTTTGCAACCCTTCCGAACAAGCTTTCGCCATCATCAACCCATACAAATTGTGCGTTTCCGCGTGGGTGGCGCCCTCGGATTCCGGGCCTTGCGGTGCATCCAGCGGAAACCAGACGTGTTGGTGGCCGTCGCCAAAAGGTCGTTCTGCGATCGAAGGTTCGTTCATGTCGTTCCAAATCCCCGCAACCCCCATATCTGTAAGGTTTTTGTGCAATTCGCCCCACCACTGGCGCACCTCTGGCCGCAGGAAGTCGGGAAACACCGCTTTTTCGGGCCAAACGTAACCGTGGAATAGCCTTCCCTCTGCGGTGCGGACGAAATAGTCATTTTCCACACCCTCATCGAATACTTCATAATCTCCTTCCGGTTCGTACTTGACACCGGGATCGACAATCGTGACAACCTTAAAACCGGCTGCTTTCAAGTCTGCGAGCAGTTTCGCGGGATCGGGGAAACGCTTCGGGCTCCAGGTAAAAATGCGGTAGCCGTTCATATAGTCGATATCGAGGTGGATGACATCGCAGGGAATCGCCCGATCGCGAAATTCCTTCGCCAACTCCCGCACAACGTCCTCGGAGTCGTAGCTCCAGCGGCATTGGTGGTATCCCAGCGCCCATTTTGGCGGAAGCGGCATCCGGCCGGTTAACTGCGTGTAGGTGGCGAGAATTTGGGCGGGTTCTGGGCCGTAAATGATGTAGTAATCGAGTTCCGGGCCTCTGGTTTCCATCCGCAAAACCCCCGGTTGTTGGGCGCCGATGTCGAACTGACTCCAAAATGTAGTGTTGAAAAAGAGGCCGTAAGCGCGATCGGGATTCAGGGCGATGTAAAATGGGATCGCCTGGTACATTTCATCGGTGAGGGAATTGTAGTCAAGCGCGTCTATTGTCCAGTGTGTCTTGACTTCGGAGAGTTTGTCGAGAAAGCCGGTGCGTTCGCCGAAACCGTAGAAGTGTTCGTCTGCTTCGATGCGTTTCCAGCCTGCGGTTGCGCCGGTGCGCCATCCCATACTAGGAGCGCAGTCGCTAGCAAAGGGTTTTCCCGATTTGTCAAAGCACTCAATTGCAGAGCTAGATCGCTTGACAGAAATCAATATTTGTGATGTTTCAATTTCTATCTTTTCGTCTGTTTCTCGCACTTCAAAGGGTACAATTTCCCACTCTTCGTCAGGGACAGTTATTGACTGCGATCGGCTTTTGAATTCACCTGTCGGGGACATTCGCACTCTGATTAAATTCGGCGCGAGGATGCTGAGGTTTAGGGAAGTTTCACCGCAATTAAAGTGAAAGGTGCGATCGGTTTTAGTTATGGATTCTACCGAACCGATTGTTGACCAAGGCTGTTCGGTTTTTTGAAGTTTTCCGAAGTATTGTGGCATCTACTCTGACTCGAAATATTATCGATTTTGGTCTGAGCAGTTAAGGGTTGTCATCTGGCAAAAGGCTGAACTAAGTAAATGGGCCTAATTAAACCTAAAGCTATCTCGGTGTTAGAGCCCCGACTGCTTTAAAAAGTCGGGGCTCACTGTGGGTGTGAAGTGGGCTACTTACAGGCTATTCTGTTTTTGATTGGATAGAAACTGATGGCAAAGAAGAAGAGCGAGCAACAAAAGGCTAGTAGATCATTTAGTGGATGGCTTTCGCGAAATTCCTTAATTTCGTCCTTAATTTGGCCTATTACTCTTTTCATTGGTTTTTTCCTCCTTTGTCGCCGTCATCGGTAGACAGGCTTTTTGATTTTGTTGATCGCTTACTCGCCACGTAAACGATGAACGGTCTAGCCAGATCCGCAAAGCTTTTTGCATTTGCCAACCAATCCCTCCCTTCCGGGGAGAAGCTTTTGGATCTCAGAAACAAAAGAATTGATTTTTGCCCTAATGATCGATAGCTATATTCTAGACGGGTTTTCAGGGACCGTCCTCTAGCTAAAGGAGGAATATAACTTGTCAGCATTATATTATCGATTTTGCTTTCACGAGTTAAGGGTTGTCATCTGGCAAAAGGCTGAACTACAACCATCGATCTCATGCAGCAAAACCCCAATATCTCCGATCCGTCCGATCGACCGCCTGATTAACCCGATCGCCTGGGAGTATTGTAAAGGTGAGAGCTAAAGAACCTAAAAGAGATTTAACCTAAGTTTATTAAACCTTTAACTTATGCCTCTTACCGAAATTTTACCCCTCCTCAAATAGTTATCTCACTCCGATCGACTGTTGGTATTAAATTTAGTGGTAGCCTAATTATTGAATGAATCAGGTTTAATCCCATTGGATGTTCAGAACAAAGTAGCTAGTCAAGGTTTATATGATACTTTTGAAGATGCTGCTGGTTTAGCGACAGCATAGTTGCAGAGGAAAAAGCGAAGACACATGGTTAATATCGTGCTTTGGTGGTCTAGATGGTAGCTTTTTCATCGATCGCCTACTACCTTTATTTTGGGTCCACTAAAACTTGATAGAAAACCTGCCTTTGTCTGTGGGAGTTGTTTTCCTCCTCACAGTTCGGGGCGTCTCACGAACAGCGGTGAATTTGCTGATTGTTGCGTACATCACAAATTAGCCCAAGTACAGTCTCGGTATTTTTAAAGATGAGGGTAGCCATGAAACGTAAAAAACAAGACCAACTCAGCCGCCGCCATTTTCTACTCGGTTCGGCAATTGCAGGTAGCGGTATTGTTGTCGCAAACCTGCGATCGAAATCTGGGTTAGCACAATCTTCTGCACCGGCAATTATCACCTCGGATCGGATGCGGCCCAGCATTCCATACGGTGTTGCTAGCGGTGATATTACTGGCGACAGTGCGGTGATTTGGAGTCGGTGCGATCGCTCCTCTCGAATGATAGTCGAATATGACACCGCCGACTCTTTCGGCAACGTGCAGCGCATCATCGGACCTGCAGCGTTGGAAACTAGCGATTACACGGCACGTATTAACCTGATTGACCTACCAGCCGACCGGCAAATATTCTACCGAGTCAGCTTCCAGAATTTAGCCGATCCAAACATCTACAGCGTCCCCGTTACGGGGAGTTTCCGCACACCTCCAAACAGCAAGCGCGACATCTTTTTTGCCTGGTCGGGAGACACCGCCGGACAGGGTTGGGGTATCAATTCTGAATGGGGCGGCATGAAAATCTATGAAACTATCAGGCAGCTTAAGCCAGACTTCTTCATTCATTCTGGCGATTACATCTATGCAGATAGTCCGATTAAATCTGAGGTAAAACTTGACGACGGTAGCATCTGGAAAAACATCACAACAGAAGAAAAGTCAAAAGTAGCTGAAACCTTAACAGAGTTTCGCGGAAATTACATCTACAACCTGCTAGACAATAACATCCGGCGCTTCAACGCCGAAGTGCCTCAGCTAGTTCAGTGGGATGACCACGAAACTACAAACAACTGGTATCCCGGCGAGATGCTAATGAGCGATGACCGCTACAAAGTCAAAAGCAGTTCTTTACTGGCAGCGCGAGGCAAGCAAGCATTTATGGAGTATACGCCGATCCGCTTCGATGCCAACGACCCAGAACGGATTTACCGTTCGTTCAATTACGGTTCTTCCCTGGAAATTTTTATGCTGGATATGCGTAGCTACCGAGGAATAAACACTACCAACCGTCAGACAGCAGCAAGTGAAGAAACGGCGTTTTTGGGTAATGCCCAAGTTAGCTGGTTAAAGAACAAATTGCAGAATTCAAAGGCAAGGTGGAAAGTAATTGCTAGCGATATGCCAGTCGGATTGGTGATTGAAGATGGCAAAAACAGCGGCAACTTTGAGAACCTCGCCAACGGAGATGGCCCTGCATTAGGGCGCGAACTCGAACTTGCCCAATTGTTGCGCTTTATCCAGCAAAACAATATCCAAAATGTCGTTTGGCTGACCGCTGACGTGCATTATGCTGCCGCGCACTACTACGACCCCGGTCAAGCTCAATTCACTGATTTTAAACCGTTTTGGGAGTTTGTTGCCGGGCCGCTTCACGCTGGAACTTACGGACCAAACAAGCTTGACAATACTTTTGGTCCCCTAGTTAAGTTCCAAAGTTTGTCGCTGCCAGAAGTAGAAAATCTACCTCCTACAAAAGGTTTTCAGTTCTTTGGTACGGTTAAAATTAATGGCGACAGTCAGGTGATGACTGTGGCGCTGCACAACCTTGAAGGCAAAATTCTCTACAGCGTGGACTTGCCGCCGGAGGTTTAAAACAGCTTCAAGGGCGCTGGACAAGTCGATCGGCAAAATTACAAAATCTACGAGTTAGTTGCTCGTAACTTAAGCCTAACAGCCTTTGAGTTTCTGAGGGATGTTTTTCTATGTGTTCCAGGAGTTGATTCATTTTTTTCAAGTAAAATTCCCTTATAACATACGTGCGATCGCCCGCCTATTTATTTTTTGGAGTGGTCTAATTTAAAAGGAAGGGCGAGCGCGCTCATTTCCCATTCAACTATTGTTGAATCGACTGAGTGATGCCATCCCACAAACAATGGCGTGCTTGCAGAGCATTGTTAGCAGCATTTACAGCTTGCATCCATTTTAGAGAGTCATTGTCACAAATGTTTCTTAATAGTTTTTGTCCCATTGGTGCGTGTTGCTCTTCATCAAGATGGGTGTGTCGTTCCAGGTAAAGACGAAACGAATTGCAGGGAATACCTTGAGCATCTTCTAGTTGGGTAAGGATTTGTTGAAACATCTTGGGAATCACATCCTCTCTACCTAATAGAAAAACTGCGGCAACTTCGTGATTCAATCCGCTTGCTGCTTTTAATGTGGTCATTACAAAAGTTTTAGTGGCTTCGGGGATAGCCAGATTTGCCAGAGCTTCATTAGCAGAAAAACCTTGTTGAATAGCAGCAAGAAAACTCTGAATTGGTTTGCTATCTGCACCAACTTCTTCCATGGCAGCTAGGTAGAGATGAAAGTGACTTGAGTAATAACCGGGAGAAATTTCATCTGTTTCTTCTGCCAAAACTATTTCATTAACTAATCGCGCCGAATGGATATCTATTGGAGGAACCCAAGGTAATTCGATACAAGTCAATCGACGTTGCAGCGTTTTGAGAAGTGTCATAAAATCCCAGACAGCAAAAACATGAGATTTCATAAACACTTGCAGAGATATCAAGTCATTGACTTGCTGATAAATTGAGTGAGTGAGTAGTGCCTGGCGGGCTGTGGAGGTTTGTGCTAATAACTGAATGTATGGATCTAAGGTTTCTGAAATTTGATGGTGATTCATAATTTACTCCAGAGTATTGTTGGTAATTTGCTCGAATTACACCCTGATACAGCACTTTGCCTGACTAAGAGGTACAGTAACAGCAATGAGTAAAATAACCTTGCACTCTACTATTGTACCTCCAATAGTCCGGACAGTTTTTGAGACCGAGGCTGAAACCCTCATTCTACCATTAGCATTTGACCTCACTGAGAAGGTCCAAACCCGCATTCTGCGCTTAGTGATTGAAAACTGTCCGGACTATTGGTACCTAATCTTTAAGCAAAGTGCTGTATACCTGGCAGCTTTGCTTTTTTCACCCAGAAAAATATTAATTTAATCTGAAATAATTACTTAGTAACTGTTGCGACTGCTGGTATTTTTTAGACCACCCTCTATTTGTAAACTTTATTAACGTTCCATCGCCAGTTAGATATAGTCGATCGCCCTCCCAGCATTTTGACCTAATGCACGGATTGCTTGTTTTAGCAAGATGCTTGTGGCAAAGCCCCAACACGCATCTGTTTTCCAGCTAGCAAACTCAAGAAATTAGTGATAAAACAGAGGCCGGATGCGATCGCGGAAATTAGGCCCGCCCGTGCAATTCCACAAGTTAAAATAAATGGGCGATCGGCTGCTGACCGGCATCATGTATAATGAAATTGGCAATATAATCGAATCACCACAACGATCGCCTGTATACTGATATTCTGCCGTTGCTAGTCGGTTTCGACACTTCCGGGCGATCGCCCGCAGTTAAGAAAAACCTTTGATTTAATTACGCGGACTTAAATCAAGATTATGATGCCATCCGTGAAGAACGAAGCAATCCCAAGTCTGAGCGATTGCTGCATTTCTATCTGCTGTTTCCTTAAACTTTGATGATTTTTGAGTGCCTTGAAATACTATAGCCAACATCCTAACGCTTTCTTGATCGACTACCTCAACGACTTGCGAGGAGCAATTCTAGCCTCCCCTTATCTAGCAATCAACAACCTCAACCGCGATTTCATTGGCACAAAAGGTTTTTCCGTGGTGTTTCAACGTGCGGAAATCGCCGAAGTAGAACGGCGGTTCCCTTTGTTCAAACCCTATCTAGACAAAGCATTACAGCCTGAATGCAATGCTTTTTACCTCAACCCTTTGTTGCTGGGTGAAGGTTCCCGCGTCGATCCGCATATCGATCGATCTTTGCGATCGTACTGCAAAACTGTTGAACCTCCCGCAGCCGTCAGCGTTTTGTACGTGCAAGTACCGCCGAACTTGCAAGGGGGAGAGTTGATACTGCGGCGCAACAAACAGCAAGTCGGGCAGATTAAGCCGCAAGCGAACTCGCTGGTCTATTTTCAAGGAGATTTGACTCACTCTGTCAACGCCGTTAAAAGTACCGGAACTCGTTTGAGTTTGGTTTGCGAACAGTACAGTTTGAGCGAAACAGAACTGCAAGATATTCCAGGATTCACCGTGGAATCTAGGGCCGTGAAAGCCAAAAGCAAGTAAGGTTTATTATCTAAAAAAAACAGCTTATTTGACAATCAAAATGTCTCCCTAAGCAAGAATTACTGTCCGACTACCTACAAAACAAACTTAAATACCTAGCTCTATGTTGGGCGCTTGTTTATACCCGAAAAAAAAGAAGGCAACTGTAGGCACCTGAACGAAACCCTTAGTTCATTAGTTGTTGCCAAATCTTTAATCTCAAGACTTACGCAACTGTCACAAGACTTTTAGGTATGTTATTGCGCTTCAGCGCTCTTAGGATATGAAAGAGCGCTGAAGCGCAACAACATACCTTTGTTTAAAGTGCCACTTGTGTAAATCCTGTTTTTTAAGGATTGCAGATTTCGGGGAGCGCTTTTTCTTCGGGATGATTAGCAATATAATTGCTCAGCCATTGGCAACTCAGTTTCATTAAATTATCTACATCAAGTTCCAAATTCCAGATCCTTAAAGTAGAATCATCGCTGGCAGAAACAAGAGTTTTGCCGTCGGGACTGATGTTAACGTCATTAACTCGATCGCTATGTCCCTCAAAAGTTTGTAGGGGCAGCACCTCCGATCCCGTTTGGCCGTCTGCTACATTCCACAATTTAATTGTGTGATCGAAACTTGCAGATGCGATCGTTTTGCCGTCGGGACTGAAACTAATGCTTTTTACCCAAGTTCCGTGTCCTTTGATCGTTTTGAGTTCGGTGCCTGTTTCTGCCTTCCACAATTTAATTGTGCTGTCATCGCAGGCGGATGCTAAGATTTTGCCGTCGGGACTGAAACGGAGGCTGGTAATTCGGCTGTTATGGGCTCTCAGAATCCTTCTGGGAGTAGATTCTAAATTCTTTAAATCCCAGAAATAGATCCCGCGATCGTTCCCTGCGGATGCTAAAATTTTGCCATCGGGACTGAATGTGACACTTCTAACTCTTTCGAGATGTCCTGTGAGGGTTTTAATTTCAGTACCGCTTTCTAGGTTCCACAATTTAACAGTTCTATCGTTCGCTGATGATGCTAAAATTTTACCGTCGGGACTGAAAACAACGCTGTCAATTCCCCTCTGATGTCCTGAAAGAGTTTTGATTTCAGTGCCCGTTTCTAGGTTCCACAATTTAATAGTTTTATCGCTGCCTGTGGATGCTAAAATTTTGCCGTCAGGGGCGAAACTGACGCTGGTGACGGCACCTCGATGTCCTAGAAAAGTTTTGATTTCGCTGCCGTTTTGTGCATTCCACAATTTAACAGTGCGATCGTTGCTACCGGAGGCAACAGTTTTGCCGTCGGGCGAGAAACTCGCACTGAAAACCTGACGGCGGTGGCTTTCAAGCACTTTCGGTTCGATGCCGGTGAGGTTCCAGAGTCGTACAGTGCGATCGGTACCTGCCGTTGCCAAAGTGCGGCCGTCGGGACTGAAACTAAGGCTGGCAACCCTGCCGGTGTGTCCTTTGAGCGTTTGCGGCTCGATGTCTCCTAACTGCGATAAATTCCACAATTTGACGGTGCCGTCTTCGCTAGCGGTAGCCAGAGTTTGGCTGCGGCTGTCTCTGGGACTGAATTTGACGTTCCATACTTGCCTGGTGTGGGCTTGCAGGGTTTTGAGGAGAGTCAGGTTTTGGACATCCCACAGCTTGACTAAACCGTCTTCACCCGAAGATGCTAGGGTTTTGCCGTCGTCGGAGAAACTGACACTTCTGACAGCATTGGTATGGCCCCTCAGCGTTGCGATTTCCGTTCCGTCTGCTGGATTCCAGAGTTTGACAGTGCGATCGCTACCCGAAGATGCGATCGCTAACCCGTCGGGCGAAAAAGTGACGCTTGTTGCCCAGCCCCTATGCCCAGTAAAGGTTTGGATCAAAGTGCCGTCTGCTGGATTCCAGAGTTTGACAGTGCCGTCGGAACCCGAAGATGCGATCGCCAATCCGTCGGGAGCAAAACTGACTCCTCTCACCCAGCCCCTATGCCCCGTAAGGGTTCTAATTTGTGTGCCGTTTTCAATGTTCCAGAGTTTGATAGTAGCATCGTCACTAGCAGATGCGATCGTCTTGCCGTCAGGTGAGAAACTGACAGTCCAAATGTTGTCGCGGTGTCCGGTGAGGGTTCTGAGTAAGATGCCGTCTGGATTCCAGAGTTTGACAGTATCGTCTTCGCTAGCGGATGCGAGGATTTTGCCATCGGGCGAGAAAACGACGTTTCTGAGGACAGCTTGGTGGCCAAGGAGTCGATCGCGCTCTCGGATGCTGTAAATTGCTTGTTGGAGGGCGATCGATACTTGCATCTTAGTTTCGGATTTTGCCGGACTGAATGCCTCTAATTTTTTAAGTTTATGTGCTGCTTGCAGTGCTTCGATCAGTGCTGGAAAAGGGTTTGAGGCTAAAGTTGTCTTTGACGACAAACTTTCGAGGACTATTTTGGTTTCTGCCAGTTCTCGATCGGCTTTAATTACTTGCAATTGTACGCCGATAGCTGCTGCTAAAGATATCCCTAAAATTGTCGAACCGATCGCAATTATTTTTCTAGCTTGTTTTTTAGCTAACATTAACTCTGTTTTAGCTTGATGCTGAGCCAGACTTAAAGTTTCATTAGCTTGTGCCAATATTTGACTTTCCTCAGCTTGCAGTGCAAAAGCCAATTCAACTTCTCGCTTTTCCAAATCCTGGGCCGCCGCTAAAAAGCGGTAATCCAGATGGCTTAAACTTTGATATTTTGCCCATTCCAAAGCTTCCTGCAGCGCCTGACCCCGCAGCAGCCGCGAATTATCCTCAAAATTGGCAGCATTCCAAGCATTAAAATTTTCCGAATAAGGTCGCAGCTTTCCTAACTGTTTTTCCACCCATTCAAGATTGAAAACTTCGGCATAAATTCGGTTATAAACTTTTAATTTTCCGTGCTGTTGCACCACTAAACCTGACAGTCGCAATTCCGTTTGTTCGGGACTGCCATCAGCAAGAACCCCCCCCAGCCCCCCCTTGCTAAAGGGAGGAGCAAGAGTGGCTATTTCTTGCTTTCCCAGGGGTGAAATAGCAGCATTTAGCCCCCCCTTGCTAAGAGGTGGCTGGGGGGGGTTCGCGGATTGCAAAACCTGCTGGTAAAGCCCCAATAACTGCCCCGCTTTTTGCTGATTTCTCAAAAGGCGATCGCGAATAGTTTTCAAATGTTCAGGCTCATCCTGAGATTCCCAATTCTCCACAATCCGCAACTTCACCAACCTCTCAACTCCGTCCTCCTGTGTGGAACAGGCATCCTGCCCGTCTGTGGGGGTGGAACAGGCATCCTGCCTGTCTTTCTCAGCGCCCTCTGTGTCTCTGCAGTTAACTTTATTCAACTCCTTTTCCAGCATTAACTTGCACAGCTTTTGGGTCAAAAAAGGTTGTCCCCCCGTCCAATCCAAAATATCTGCGATCGCACTTTCAGGATTGGCAACTTGCCCCTGCCAACCATTAATTAAAGGCTGCACTTCATCAATCTGAAAACCGCGTAAATTTATCGCCTTACCAATATTAAAAGGAGTTTGAGTTTTATCAGCAATCAAATCCGAAGGCGTCGCCACCCCCAACAGGGCAAAAGTCAAACGCCGGTACAGAGGATTGTCAACTCTTTGATTGTAAAACCAGCGAATCAGAGCAAAAAACTCATCAGCCGAAAAATTCATGCTCAATACTCGATCTATCTCGTCAATAAAAATAACAATACTTGCTTCAATTTCAACTAAAACAACTTCTTCAATAAACAAACTAAACCGTTGGACGGGCGATAACAAATCCCGGCGTTCGCGCCACCAATTCCGCCAATTAATTTTATTACCTAGCTGACAGCTACTGACCAAAGAATTGACAATGCCTGCATACCACTTTTCTGGAGTTACATCTTCCTTGCCAATCCCAGTTAAATCGATAAAAGCGCAAACAGTACCTTCAGCTTGCAATTTTTGCATAGCCCGCACCCGCAAACTAGATTTGCCCATTTGCCGCGAATTCAAAACGTAGCAAAACTCACCCGCTTTCAAACTTTCGTAAAAGTCCAAGTCTGCTTGTCGCGTCACGTAACTCGACGCATCTGCGGGGAGACTCCCGCCAATCTGATATTCATAACTAACTAGAGATTCTTTCATCATTGCCTGCACCAAAATCTAGATTTGATTGTACTATCGCCAACCTGACTATGTAGAGATTTATTAAAAAACCTGATTTTTGCTGATTTTGATGATGCTTTGTCAGGCTGCACCTGATTTTTTCCGATAAATTCCGAGTGCGAAGCTCTTTATCAGTTCCTATAATACCTGATTTTATCACCATTGCAGTTCAAGAGTTTTACGAAGACACTGATAACAGAAAGCGAAAGGTGCAGCAAACAAATACAAACACTTAGCGCTTTGACAAACTCAGAATACACTCATAAATAGGATTACTACCATGACAGAACTTAGAACTATCGCCGACGCTAACATTTCTACCCTGAGATTCGGTTTAATTGAAGACTTGACCGACGTTCCCCGGACTGAAGACCCTGATTCAGATAATCCGAATCCTAAGCCTAATAAATTCGGTTTGCTTGAAGACTTTACCGATGTTCCCCGGACAGACCCCGATGGCGACCCGAATCCCAATAAATCCCCTTTTATTGAAGACTTCACCGATGTTCCCCGGACAGAAGATGATGGTAATCCAATGGTAGAAATACGTGAAGTAATCGCCGCAGATAGCAACTCTACTAACAGCTTATTCGGCCGCATCGATAAAATCAGTGGCTTACCCAATGACAACATACAGGGAACGCCAGGAAATGACTACCTAGTAGGAAAGCATTACACGGACGATGACATCTTTGGCGGTGGCGGTGCAGATACACTCAAAGGCCTTGACGGTGACGACTTCCTATTTGGCGGTACTGGCAATGATAAAGTCTATGGCGGTGGCGATTCCGATTGGCTAGAAGGGAATAGCGGCAACGATTTTCTTGTTGGTCACGCCAATGGTGACGGATACGATTATTATGAAGTCGATACCTTAATTGGCGGTTCCGGAGCCGATACATTCTCGCTAGTTATCGACGGCCCAGAGTTTGAAGTTCCTTACTTAGATGGCTTAGGCGAGCACGCTTATGCAATTATTCGGGACTTTAAGAAAGCAGATGGAGATGCAATTTTGATGGTCGGTCAAAAGCAAGACTACGAATTTGTATCGGGATACTACAATTACGGCAATGACTCTCTGAAAGACACAAAAATATTTTATCAAGGTGACATGATTGCCGTAGTTTCTGACACAATGGCTGCGGATTTAACCCTGTCATTCGTCTAATTATCTCTGTATGGCGCTGCACACCTGCCACTTCGCTTCGCCCATTCTTGGCGTGTCAACTTAAGGGAAAAAACCCCGCTTGCCTGCGGTTGGAAACCGCTCGTCTGGGTGCAAGTCGAATGTGGCAACGCCCGTCATCGAACTTGCACCCTTGCCTACACAAACAAAATTCATCTAGGTGGGTTTCGATCAATCTCTACGCCCTAATTTTGAAGAACAAGGAGCAACTGAAATGGCAATTATTAATGGAACCCCTTTCAATGACGACGATACCTTCAATAACGGTCAATTCCGACCCAAGTTAGTTGGTAAAGATCCTGAATGGATGCAAGGCCCCAATGGCCCTGTATTAACGCTGGGATCTGACACAATCTATGGTGATGCAGGAAGCGATATATTGTTGGGTCTTGGTGGAAATGACTATCTAGATGGTGGGTCTAACAACGACGTTCTCGATGGTGGCGCTGGTAATGACACTTTATATGGCGGCGTTGGCTACGACTATCTAGTTGGCGGCCCTGGTAACGATCGGCTGATTGGTGGTAATTTAGACGATGCTCTGCTTGGCGGTATCGGCAATGACAGTCTCTTGGGCGGAAGTGGTAACGATCAACTTACTGGTTTCGGCTTTGGGGAAAATGAATTCGACATCCTCACAGGTGGCATTGGAAACGACAGGTTCGCGTTGGGTGACGCAAATAGCGTTTACTACCTCGGAAATGGCTACGCTACAATTACGGACTTTAGCTTAACTCAAAGCGATAAAATCCAAATTCAAGGCATTCTAACAGACGGTTATTCGCTTGGACTTGGCAACTGGGAAGGTAGCAATGCCCAAGACACTGGAGTTTTCTACAGGGGTGATTTGATTGGTGTTGTGCAAGACCAAAATATTACCAATGTCAACCCCAATCAGGTGTTAATCTCCGCTTTTTAACCTAAAACGCGGCAGAAATATTCGCGGTACAAATTGCAACGCGGCATGACATAATTGTTTTGCCGCCGCACAATTCCCATGCTGTGCAATTTGTAAATTTGCATCGAATCTAATTCAACTGGTTCGGCAGCCTTGACAACTTTTTTCAACGCTAAAGCTAATTCTGGATTGTGTTGCAGTATTTCCAAATGCTTTCGCAAATGACTGCTGTAAATTCCAGATTCTGATGCCGCATTTTCTAATAGCTGAGTTAATGAAATTTTGCCACAACTAATCTCATACATTGCCAATCTTACTAAATAAGGATGTCCGCCGATCGCACTTATTAACTCTCGCAACTGCCCCTCATCCCAATCCAAGCCGTGCAGCCGAGCTAAATCGTGAATTTGCTGGCTCTCAAACTCCAGCAACTCAACGGGAACCCCCGCATTAAACGGAGATTGATTCATGTCCAAAGGAATATAAACTTCCGTAGAATGCGCCATTACCAACCGCAGTTTTTTCCAGATATCCGAAATCTTGGCTTTTTCGTGCCAGCTTCGCAGCATCCCCAGAAAATCTTCCACTACTTCGGTGTAGGGAAATATGCGATCGACTTCATCTAACCCCAAAACCAGAGGCGTTTCTGTTTCTGCCAGCAAATACTCTTCAAAGTAAACCGTACAGTTATCGTTGCTGCCCAAAATATCCGTATCCCAATACTCGTTTAACTTGTTTTCTAGCTTTAACTGTCGGCTTACCATCAAGCACAGCCAGCGCAGAAATTTATCCAGATTTGTTAATATTCCTCGGTCGGCGGCGCTCAAATCGAGATAAACTGCGTGATAGTTTTCCCGAACAGCGCCAGCTAAAATTCGGTTCATCAGTGAAGTTTTGCCCATCATCTCCGGTGCTTTAATCCGAATCAGAGAACCGGGTTTTACAACTGTCTCGCAGCACAAAGATTCAATGTTGCAACGCTCCACATAAAAAGGAGAATCTAGTGATACCGAGCCTTCGGGAAACTGCAAATTTGCCGCCGTCAGCGGTTGTAAGAGCAGGTTGGTGCTAATATATTGAGTTGACTCTTGGGAGGCAAATCTCCTCAGAGCTTCTTTAAAATTTTTCTTCGTAATTTTTTCGGCTAAGGCTTCTGAAAGCTTGTGCCACAATTTATTGCCGACATCTTTGTTGAGGTATTCAGCACTGTAGCCGTAAGTTTTGGCGATTTCATCGTAACTTTTGCCTTCCCAGGAACCTTGAAGGACTTTCATTTCGATGTCGCTGAGATGTTTGCCGGTATTTTGAGCAAAAATGCGATCGGCAGATTCTTTGGTTTTGCTCCAAGAGAATTCTAATTCTGAGTTCATGGGATTGACGGGTAAGTACCCATATACGTAAGTATGCAGATGCTTGCAAGAGAGCAGTTGTTCCTGCACTGGAAAGTTACCCTGACTTTTCCCTATTTTAACTGATTTAACCTGAGTTTTTACTGTCAGTCCTTGTAGAAACGTCTGATTTTACTCCCCTGGTCGCTTTTGTTCTTAGAAAATAAACTGGTTTACAAGCAAGTTGATTGCCGAGCCCGATCGCAATTATCGATCGCCTCACCAACAATAGCCGAACCTCGCCAACACCAGGGTATAAGGAGAAACATTATGGCTGCTACCATTACCGTTAATAGCACAGATGACTCGAATATCAGGAATGCCGTCCTCACCCTCACAGAGGCAATTCTGGTTGCGAATGGCACTCTGAATTTTGCTACTTTGACAGTGGCAGAACAAGCGCAAATTAACGGCTCTGTCGGTACTGGTGCCGATCGGGACACGATCGCGTTTAATATCGGGGCGATTGGTTCTCAGCAATTAATTCAGCCTTTATCCGCACTGCCGCCGATCTCCGATCCAGCGATCGTCGATGGTTGGAGTCAAGGCGGCGCGGGCTATAACGGTTTGCCACTGGTGGAACTCAGCGGCAACCTCCCCGGAATTGAGATCGTCGGACTTGATATCACTGCTGGGAACAGTACCGTGCAAGGTTTAGCGATCAACAGATTTTACTCGGCAGGCATCCGCTTGCAAACCAATGGCGGCAACGAGATCCTCAGCAACCACATCGGCACGGATCTGGCGGGTACGGTCGATCGGGGCAACCGCAGGGGGATCTGGATTGATGGCGTTCCAGATAATCGGATCGAGAACAACTTAATCTCTGGCAACAACACTGTTGGTGTCGGGCTTGGCATCGAGATTTCCGGCATTGCTGCGCGCAACAACCAAGTAATCAGCAACCGTATTGGCACTGATGTTACTGGTACTGTTGCGATCGGCAATGCGATGGCCAACACCGCTGGCATCATCATCCGAAATGCGCCTGAAAACGTGATTCAGAACAACCTGATTTCTGGCAATGGTAGCGGAATTGCCATTAACGGCCCAACTGCCAATCAAAATCGAGTTGTCGGCAACCTCATCGGCACTGATATCACGGGTAATGTAGCGCTAGGAAACACTATCTATTATGGCATCTCTATTGGCAGCGCTTCTAACAATATTATCGGCGGAACGACGCCTCAAGAACGCAATATCATTTCTGGCAATGGGACTGCGGGTATTGCTTTTCTACAAGCGCCCGCAGTTTTAGGCGAACCTTCAGGCGGTGTACCTGCGACAAACCGAGTTGTCGGCAACTATATCGGCACAAATATCAGCGGTACTGCCGCTTTGGGAAATCCGATCGGCGTCTTTATCGGTGTTGGCGAAAATAACATCATCGGTGGCGCGACGGCGCAAGAACGCAATGTCATTTCTGGCAATCAAATGGGCGTCTTATTGCTTGGCAACCAGGTAACTGGCAACCGCGTTATCGGCAACTATCTCGGCACGCAAGCTGATGGCAGCACTCCTTTACCCAATACTTTGTACAGCAACGTCATAGCTGACAGAACTGGCGTCAATAACCGCATCGGCGGTACCGCAGCAGGAGAAGGAAATACGATCGCATTTAGCGGTAGCAGCGGCATTCAAGTGACCGGTGGCAACGGTTTAGCAATTTTAGGCAATTCTATCTTTTCTAATAATGGTTTAGGCATCGATCTCGATAACGATGCCGATCCCTTAACTAGCGACGGCGTTACACCAAACGATTTGGGAGACGGAGATACAGGCGGAAACGGCTTGCAAAATTTCCCGGTGTTAACCTCCGCAACTGCTAGCAACGGCAACATTACCCTTAGCGGCACTCTCAACAGCATTCCCAATACGACTTTCCGCGTCGAATTTTTTGACAATATTGCCTTAGATCCCAGCGGTAACGGCGAAGGACCAACTTATCTCAACTTTGTTAATGTCATCACTGATGCTGCTGGGAATGCTAATTTTACATCGCCGCCTTTAACTGCAACGGGGGCGATCGTCACTACTGCTACTAACTTAACAACTAACGATACTTCGGAATTTTCTCAACCTTCCCCCGGCTTACTGCAATTTAGCAATCCCGCTTACACTTTGAATGAAAACGGTACAGTTGTAGGTACTGAAATTACCGTCAATCGCATCGGTGGTAATAAAGGTGCAGTTGGGGCAACGCTGACGCTGACGGATGGTACTGCTGTTGCTGCTGACTACACCAATACGCCGATCGCGATTAACTTTGCCGCCGGCGATACGACACCAAAAATTGTTACTATTCCGATCGCCGATGACGCGATCGACGAAGCTGACGAAACGGTAAATTTATCTCTAACTAATCCAACGGGAAATGCTACAGTTGGCGATCGATACAACAATGCAGTTTTGACAATTGCAGATAACGATAACCCTCCAACTGTCAGCATCGCCCCCGCCACGATTAACCAAGCTGAAGGCAATACAGGCACAACTACCTACAACTACACAGTTAGCCTCTCCAATGCTTCTGGTTTGCCCATTACTGTTAACTACAAGACAGATGACGCTACTGCTACTACGGACGATCTCGACTACGAAGATAATGACGGTAATCTCATCTTTAATTCGCCAGAAGCGCTAACAAAAACGATCGCTGTAATTGTTAACGGCGACACCAAATTCGAGGCGAATGAAACTTTCAGCGTTACCCTCAACAACGCCACCAACGCCACCATCGATCCCGCCGCCAACCAAAGTACGGGCATTATTGTCAATGATGATAGTGATGACTCTAATCCCACTCCAACACCAACACCAACTCCGACACCAACTCCGACAGAAACGCCGACACCGACACCAACTCCGACACCAACTCCGACAGAAACGCCGACACC
>NZ_JAUBQX010000029.1:0-20010 GCF_036701505.1 Microcoleus sp. Pol11C2 | reverse complement strand
CCGACACCAACTCCGACAGAAACTCCGACACCAACGCCAACTCCGACACCAACGCCGACACCAACTCCGACAGAAACTCCGACACCAACGCCAACTCCGACACCAACGCCGACACCAACTCCGACAGAAACTCCGACAGAAACTCCGACACCAACGCCAACTCCGACAGAAACTCCGACACCAACGCCGACACCAACTCCGACAGAAATTCCCCCAGAAATTCCCCCAGAAACTCCGACACCGACAGAAATTCCGGCAGAAACGCCAACACCAACTCCGACTCCGACACAAATTCCGACAGAAACGCCAACACCAATTCCGACTCCAATTCCCGCAGAAATACCAATTCCGACAGAAACGCCAACACCAACTCCGACACCAATTCCGACAGAAACGCCAACACCAACGGCAATTCCCACAGAAGTTCCCACAGAAATTCCTGCTGAGATTCCCACAGCAACTCCGACACCGACAGAAATTCCAACAGAAGATTGCCCTTGTAACTCTCTATCCCTCCCAAATCTCAACCAACCCAATCCTGTAGAAAAGGTAGTTGTGAATAGTACGATCGATCTACCCCTGACAGGTACTGCTAGCAATGAGACATTCGACGGCAGCAGCAGCGAGGATTATTTCCAGGCAAAAGAAGGTAACGATAACCTGTTTGGCGGCGAAGGAAATGACTTTTTAAACGGTAACGAAGGCAACGACTTTATCTCTGGTGGAACGGAAGATGACTTGCTTTTTGGTGGCAAGAATCAAGACATTATTCTTGGTAATGAAGGAAGAGATACATTATTTGGAAATCGAGGAGAAGATTCGCTCAATGGCGGAGAAGATAGCGACTTCATTCACGGCAACGAAGACTCGGATTTTTTAGATGGTGGCAAAGGAAACGATTTCTTATTGGGAGGTAAGGATAGAGATTTAATTTTAGGCGGTGAAGGAAACGATACTCTGTTGGGAAATGTAGGTGACGATACTGCCTGTGGTGGCGGTGGCAACGATTACTTGCTGGGTGATGAAAATAACGATTTACTTGATGGCTGTGAAGGAAATGATACTATTTGGGGAGGAAAAGACAATGATACGATATTTGGGGGAGTGGGAGACGACTTTTTAAGCGGCGATTTGGGAGATGATTTTTTAATTGGAGGAAGTGGGAACGATGTTTTTCTGCTTGGGGCAGATTCAGGGATGGATATCATTCTAGATTTTGAACCCGGAAAAGATGCGATCGCCCTTACTAGAGGTTTGACTGCCTCTCAACTGTCAATTACTCAAGCCAACAGCGACACCTTAATCCGCTTAACCGCAACCGATCAAATTTTAGCTACTCTCAATAACGTATCAGAACTTACACAACTAGGATATTAAAATTGGTTTCTAGTTGCGCTTCGGGGTTTAGAAACCTGGTTTTTATACGAAAATACGCAGGTTGTGACCCGCAAATTCGGTAAAAAACCAGGTTTCTTTGGTGAGAGTGCGTAAGTCCTAACCTAAAAATTACGATCGCCAACCTGACTTTTTCCAACTTTAATATTTTGAGTACCTGATTTTTGCGGATAGATCATTGCCAAACACCCTTTTTTAGGCTTTTAAATTACCTGATTTTATTCCCATTGTCGCTCACTCGCTTTGAGAAGAAACTGGTTTACATAGAACAAATTGCTTGGGTCGCAATTGCTATTGCACCCAGTCCACAACAACAAGGAGCAACAAAAATGTCATCAGTTATCAACGGTACTCAATTCGACGACAACAACACTGTCAACGGCAACGGTCAATTCCACAAATCCTTAGTTGGAGACGATTGGACGATCGACGGTCAAGGTCAAATTCAGATTGCAAATGATACAATCTACGGCTATCAAGGCAACGATAAATTGTTCGGTCGCGCCGGAGATGACATCCTCTACGGCGGCTTCGGCAGCGACAAGTTAAATGGCGAGGCCGGCAACGATAAATTATACGGCGAAGCTGGCGAAGATTTCCTATACGGAGGCAGCGGTAAAGATACCCTATCGGGAGGGTTGCACAACGATTATCTATTTGGAGGAAGCGGCAAAGATTATCTCATCGGTGGCGACGGCAGCGATTATCTTGACGGTGCTAATTTTTCGGGCGCTGGTAACGGTATCGGCGCAGGTAGCGAATCCGATTCTCTCGCCGGCGGCGCGGGAACAGACACATTTGTACTTGGCAACGTTAATAACGTTTACTACCTGGGAACTGGCCATGCTACAATTACGGATTTTACATTAGGTCAAGATAAAATCCAAATTAAAGGTAATTTAGCAGACGGCTATTCCCTTAAAATGGGCGATTGGAACGGCAACAATGTTCAAGATACTGGTATCTTCTACCAGGATAATTTGATTGGCGTTGTACAAAGCACAAACTTAACTAATGTCAACCCCAATCAGGTATTCTTGTCGGCGCCTCCTATCCCTCAATAGCCTTAATTATCAATGTCAAAGGGCGGGTAGCATAGCACCGCCCTAGTTTTTTAAATCTGGAGTTCTTTATCATGAGAATTGCGAATTGTCGCCCTAGAATTAACACGCTTTTCTACACAAGTTTGACTTTGATTTCAGCTATCCTCTTAGGAGGGTTGGGAAAGCTTTCCGAGTCCAACAACAACACAGCTTTAGCGCAAGAAAACATCCCCATTAGCGGTAACGGTGACGCGCAACTCCAGCCGATTTTGCAATCCCTGACAGAATTCATGCGCCACCGCTGCGTCGGTGCGGCCGTACTCGGTGTTTCTGTTAAAGGTAAACCGGTCGGTGTGTGGGGTTTAGGCCGCATGAGAGGCAGACCTACTAATAACTGGAATCCGGCTTGCGGCGACGATATGCAGGCTCCTCTGGCTCCCCCAGTCACAGCAGATACCCCCATGCGTATGGGCAGTATCAGCAAGCCTGTTACCTTTGCAATGGTGCGCTGGGCACTTAAACAGACGGCGCGCGATCGGGCCGGCTTAGAACTGACTGACGACCAAATTGAAGGGATGAAATTGTTCGACCCCCAGCATTATCCGCCGCTAATTCCCGGTTTAAACAAGCAATATCCAGTAGCGATTATCCCTGAAAAATTGCACGCCGTATTTTCGGGTAAAGTCAAATTTCCTGTTCCCGTGAAAGACAGCAAGTGTGCCAATCTCAATTCAGGATTTGCAGACAAACAGTGGCAAAACGTCACCCTCGGACATTTTTTGTCGCACAGATCGGGACTTCAGCGGAGCGCGCCCAGATACGGTCAAGATATGATTGCAAATTTGCCAGTGCTTCGCAATCTGAAAACAGCAGCCGATTTCCAATCACAAGAACAGCTACTTGTCAGCGAATGGGGCAGCAAATCTGTCAGTTCAGCAAAAAATCAACTCGGCATTTCTCCTAGCGCCGGCTATTTTTTGCCGAGTCCTACTTTAACAGAAACTATGCAGGTTTTGGCAGGGCGATGCCTTCAGTATCCTCTCGGTCAATATCACTATTCCAATACCAGTCCGGCATTTCCTACGATTATTTTGCAGCAGTTGGTGGCTTCCGGCCGCTATGCTGCTAAAATGGGTAAACCAGCAACTCATCAAGGTTCGGCTTTGGAGGTTTTCTTCACAACCGAGTTAGGAATTTCTACTGCGGCTGACAGGGGAATTTTCATGAGCCAAGAAGTAGAAAATATTGGCGATCGCGAGCCAGAAAAACGGCATTGGAACGGAAAAACCTACTATTGGCAGGGATGGGATTTGAAGCGACCGCACTGCATCTGGAAAGGTAGCTTCTGCGATTTTTCTACTTGGCTAAATCCGAAGCCGGGGAGAATAAATTGGTCTTGGAATTTAAGCCGAGTTCCGTTTAGCAGCAGAAACACTGATTTGAGTCCTGGCACGGGTTCGCTAGCTGCAGAAGCTGAAGTTTTCCTCAAATTCATGTCAGAATATTGGGTGGGCGGTTATGAAAATAACCCCCGCATCGGAGAAAAGCGAAATAATGTTTGGAATCGATATACGGCCCACAACGGAGCGCTTGACGGTACTAATGCTTGGGCAATCCAGTTAGGGGGAAATACCAATCCGAAAGAGTGGAAATTGCCCCCGGTGGATGATAACGGTCGCATCCTTGATGATTTTGCTAATTTGAAGATGTATGCGGGTGTGTTGCCGGAGGGAGTAGATGTTTTTGTGGCTGTGAATCAAAGGGCGGACAAGAAATGTGTTGAGGCTAAAGGTTACAATTGTGGGGATGCTTACGGAATGTTGAATAATTTTATTTTGTACGGTGTTTCTCACGTGAATTGGAATCTAGTGGCACCTCGTGCAGTTGACAAATAAAAGTTATAGCACTGTCGTCAGGGCAGTTTATCCTCTTCATTTTAACCGCTAAAAAAGCTTTTGATGCAGAGTATAAGTTGCTCCACCTAATTCAACCGACTTAGCCCTGCTGATAAGCTGTAGGTATCTAAATTGTATTTTTTTTGCGGGCGGGAGACACCACAAGATTTTCGTCAACGTTGACTATCAACTTTAGAGGCGTGTTAGCTTACCAGTAAAAAAATGCAATTTTATAAAAAACTCTAACCCTGCGATTCACAAGTCATTCCTAATGCTTGAATCTCAAACTTATTTCCAATTATCAAAATTTATGCAATAGTGATGTAAGAAATCGTTTCCAAAGATTTATCCTGTTTGGGGTGGAAGGCTATTAGATTATTTTTAACTAATTAGGTGTTAAATCAATGCTCTTTTTTGGTAATCTACTTTTAGGCAATCTTTGTTAAAGGCTCAGTGTCATTGTAGCCTATGTTAGGGCGATGATATTAGTTTAAAATGATTAAAAATTAGGCTGCGAAAATCCGATGATCCACAAGAAGAACCGCAAAAAGTTACCCTTATTGGCAGCATTCTTAGTGTTGCCATTTATTTCTTGGTTCCTGAGTGCGATCGCACTATTTCTCAGTCTCTGGGTTATCGTACCAGCACCCACGATGTTCCTGTACCCTTTGGCGGTGGGAGCACCAGAAATCAGTCCTTGGTTGGTCGGTATCAATACGATCGCCCTTGTCCTAAACCTGCTCAGACGGCATCAAGGCAAAGTCTACATTATTTTGTCAATTTGTAACCTGTTTGCCCTCATCCTAGGCCTGCTACCCCTGATTCAGTTCCCAGCAGCCAATGCGGCCATAGCTACCCAAATGCAAGCTGTTCGAGGGGAAAACTATTTAGCAGCCGTTCCTCAAGCCGATCGCGCGCAGCTACGCCCTCAACCGTTTATCCTCGCAGATGCGTTCCGAGGAATTCCGATTAGAGACGTTAGAATTGATCGGGCTATTGTATTTGCCAACCCTGACGGAGTTTCACTGCAACTAAACGTTTATCGGCCGATGCAAATTGGCAAATATCCGGCGATTATCACGCTCTACGGGGGAGCGTGGCAGAGAGGCAATGCCGATTCCAATGAGGAATTCAGTCGCTACATGGCCGCCCAAGGCTATTGTGTGGTTGCAATTGATTACCGCCACGCTCCCAAGTATCGATTTCCTGCTCAGCTTGAGGACGTACAAGCCGCTCTTTCCTATATCAAAACTCATGCTGCTGATTGGGAAATCGATCTCGATCGAATTGCTCTGATGGGAAGGTCTGCTGGTGCCCATTTAGCAATGCTAACTGCTTATAATTCTAGTGTGCTTCCAGTTCGAGCAGTGGTGAACTATTACGGGCCAAATGACCTGATCCGGGGATACAATGACCCACCTTTTCCTGATGCCATAAATGTTCGAGCCGTCTTGCGTGCCTTTCTGGGAGGAACCCCAGACGAACTCAATGAGCTTTACCGGCGGGCTTCTCCCATAAATTATATTAAACCCAATCTTCCCCCTTCTCTACTGGTTTATGCAGGTCGCGACCATATCGTTCAGGCTAAGTTTGGTCGATCGCTCTACGAACGATTGCGAGCCACGGGCGATCGGGCTATTTTGCTGGAAATTCCTTGGGCTGAACACGCCTTTGATGCAGTTTTTAATGGCCCGAGCAATCAATTAGCTTTGTACTACACAGAACGCTTTTTGGCTCATTCTCTGAAGTCTTCGGATTACCAACGAGTTAAATAAAAGTTTAAACTTTACTCATTTATTCTCACTAAACGGCGTCTCAAACTGTCTGAACTATTGCTCTAAATCTCTTCCTTTTAAATTCATAGAAATCCCCATTACTGCGCTGGGAAAGTTGTGTGGCGCTGCTGAATAAAAGCTGACCCCGCCAGCGGTGCGGCCACCACGAGGGGATTGCCCCTACAAATTGCATACCCGAACTCAACAACGTCCAAGCGAGATCCCTTTCTTGGCACACTATATATAGTATCCCTCGATAAGTCCTGTAAATGTACGATCGCCCCCCCGTTTCAGCGCCCTGCGTCCTGTTACACTGAAATCCTGCAGTTGTGTGCGCTTTGTGCGATCGACTTTTCTGAAAAAAACATAAAGTTCTGTAGCTTAGGATACATTTATTTGGTTAATGATTGTTTAAACTCTCCAAGTGTAGATTGTGTACTCTCCATAATTCTCCAAAACCCCTAAACGAGTGCGTTGTTTGCTGGACTGCGATTTATCGATCGTCGAACCGTTAAAAACCATAAGTAGTTTTGACCTGAATTCATCGGAATTGATTCGCACAAAATTTTTGAGCTGACCAGGGTGAAGATTAGTTACTAAATTTGTGCAGTGCAGACATCTATAATGTTGACTCAAGTTTGTACAGGCTCTTGCCATCTATCTTCTTGCTAATAACCGCAATCCAACCGCATCTCACACTGGATTGTCACACCCGATGGAGGGCGAAGTCATTGCGCCTCGCTCCTCCAATCTTTTAGAGTCTGCCAAAAAGGCATTCTCCCAAAAGTTAGCTTTGACTAAAAACGTTGGGTAAATCCAACATATTCGTCAATCGTTAGACTTTTGCTAACATCTATTTTTTCTCAACTACTTGTCCTGCAATCCCAATAAAAATAACCATGAGTGGAAACCAATCGCGCGTTCAAGCAATTTCTCAAATCGTCAACCGCAAACAGATGCCTGCCCGGCCTCCCAAGCGGTTAGAAGATATGTGGGCAACAGACGTTTTTAGTCTGAGCAAGATGCAAGAAAGTCTGCCCAAAAGCATTTTCAAATCCGTAAAAAACACCATTCAAACCGGCCAAAAACTAGATGATTCCGTAGCTGATGTAGTTGCAGCAGCAATGAAAGATTGGGCTCTTTCCAAAGGAGCCCTGTATTACGCCCACGTATTTTACCCGCTAACCAACAGCACCGCCGAAAAGCACGATGCTTTCATCTCAGTGCAAGGCGATGGCTCCGTCATCTCAGAATTTGCAGGAAAAGTTCTAGTACAAGGCGAACCCGATGGCTCCTCATTCCCCAACGGCGGCATTCGTTCCACCGCCGCCGCTCGCGGATATACAGCCTGGGATGTCACCAGCCCTGCTTATGTCATGGAAACAGACAACGGCATGACCTTGTGCATTCCCACTGTTTTCATCTCCTGGACAGGTGAAGCCTTAGACAAAAAAACGCCGCTTTTGCGTTCCATTGCCGCCATGAACAAAGCAGCAACCCGAGTGTTAAAGCTATTAGGAAATACCGAAGTGGCTCCGGTCAATTCCAGTTGCGGTTCCGAACAAGAATACTTCCTGGTAGATGCCAATTTCACCAACAGCCGCCCCGATTTACTGCTAGCAGGTCGCACCCTTTTCGGCAAACCTCCTGCAAAAGGTCAGCAATTTGACGACCACTATTTTGGAGCGATTCCAGAGCGCGTTCAAGTCTTCATGCAGGAAGTAGAAGAAAAAATGTATCGGCTCGGAATTCCTGCCAAAACCCGCCACAACGAAGTAGCTCCCGGTCAGTTTGAAATTGCACCAGTTTTTGAAGCAGCAAACGTCGCCAGCGACCACCAACAATTAACCATGACAATTCTCCGCAACACTGCGAAGAAACACGGTTTTATGTGTTTGCTGCACGAGAAGCCTTTCGCCGGCATTAACGGTTCCGGCAAACACGTCAACTGGTCGGTCGGCAATGCCACCCAAGGGAACTTATTAGACCCCGGCGATACACCGCACTCGAACATACAATTTCTAGTTTTCTGCGGCGCTGTGATTCGCGGAGTTCACAAATACGGCCCGCTATTGCGCGCCGTAGTTGCTACTGCCAGCAACGACCACAGATTGGGTGCAAATGAGGCTCCACCAGCAATTATCTCTGTCTATTTGGGTTCGCAATTAGAAGATATCTTCGGGCAAATTAGCCGGGGAGAAGTTAAGGACTCTAAAGGTCGGGGAATTATGAACTTAGGTGTAGAAACACTGCCTACTTTCATGAAGGATGCTGGGGACAGAAACCGGACTTCGCCCTTTGCCTTTACTGGAAACCGATTTGAATTCCGTGCAGTAGGTTCCGGTCAGTCTGTTTCCGGGCCGCTGGTGGCGATGAATACAATTCTTGCAGATTCTTTGGACTGGATTGCTAACAAATTAGAAAGCGATTTGGCTAACGGAACTGAACTGAATGCTGCCATCCAAACACTTCTCAAAGAAGTGATGGACGAGCACGGTGCGGTTGTATTTGGCGGCAACGGCTATTCGGAAGAATGGCACAAAATGGCTGTTGAGGAACGGGGTTTAGCTAACTTGCGGACTACGGCAGATGCTTTGCCCGTGTTGAAGGAAGGATACATTGAAGACTTGTTTGAAAAGACAGGTGTTCTGACTCCAGTTGAATTGGAAAGCCGTTACGATGTTTATGCTGAGCAGTATTTACTGGCAATTGAAGTCGAAGCAAAACTGGTAATAAGCATGGCAAAAACCATTATTTACCCCGCAGCTTTGAGGTATTTAGCTGAAGTTTCTGGCACGATTTCTAAATTGAAAGAGATTGGAATTGAACTGGAAAAGGAAAGTGCCGAAAAAGTAGCAGTGCTAGTTAAGTCCATGATGGATACTGCGAGCAAATTGAGTGCTGCTTTGAGCAAGCACGATTTTGCTTCGACAGAAGACCATATGCAGTATGCTTCGCAAACAATTCGTCCTTTGATGGATGAGGTTCGCAAGTATGCGGATGCTCTGGAAGGTGAAGTGGCTGATGATTTGTGGCCTCTGCCTACTTATCAAGAAATGCTGTTTGTTAAGTAATAGCAAACAAATTCGGTTAATTGCAGGTTAGAGTAGTAAGGACACGGCACTGCCGTGTCCTTACTTGTTGTTGAGCTTAAATGAGTGTTACGCTGAATCTGTCAGAGTCATTAAATGCGAGCGAGAGTAAGAGTTCTGAAGATTGTTGAGATACCCTTCAAATAATTTTTAGGGGTCAAAAAATTAACCTTGCTGCGAAAAGCTCTTATGCGAATTCAATCTTTCTTTAAACAAATGACTCTGGCGGCTCTAGCTCTGGTTTTTGCGATCGGTTGCAGTCGATCGACTCCGAACGTAAACTCTTCCCCTGAACCAACTACCTCTAGCAGCTTTAGAGTGGCAATGCTCACCACAGGCGCCAAAGATAACCAAAGTTGGGATCAAGCTTGCTTTGAAGGATTGAATCTAATCAAAAATAAATTTAATGCTGAGGTAGACATTACTGACAGTATGGACGGTGAAAATAGTGAACCTACCATACGCAAATATGCCCAGTCAGGCTATGACCTGGTAATTGCGGCCAGTGGTGCCTATTCCAAAGCTTCCGAAAAGGTCGCTAAAGAATTTCCGCGAACGAAATTTGCCCTAATTACAACGCATCCAGGGAATAACAGAAATTTGGGGGCTGTTGCCTTTCGATCGGGTGAGGTGGGCTACCTCACAGGCGCTTTGGCTGCGATAAAGACCAAAAGCAATAAAGTTGGCTATATTGTGGGTGAACCTTATCCGGTTTACAAAGAAGAAGAAGCCTTGTTTAGGCGGGGAGTGAAGGCAACAAATCCCTCTGTTCAAGCCTCGACGGCTTTTCTCAATTCTTGGGTTGATACGGAAAAAGCCACCAAAATTGCAACGGAGATGGTTGCCTCTGGAGTAGATGTTTTGACCTTCAACGCGGGTGAGGCAGGGTTAGCCGCGCTAAAAGCCGTTTCGCAAAAGCCAGGAGTCTTTGTGATTGGTAGGACAAAGGATCAGTACGAAGTGGCTCCGGGCAAAGTCCTAACTAGCGTTCTGCAGGATATTCCCAATCTGGTGCTAAATGTGGCAGTGTTAACCCAGCAAGGTCGCTGGGAAGGAAAACTTTACAAGTTTGGGCTCAAGGAAAAGATCTACGACTTTGCCCCTTTCCGTGGTAGTCTCACGTCTCAGGAAGAGGACACTTTCAAGATTATCCGAGAAGGTGTGACAACTGGCAAAATTAATATTTCTCCTTAGTGCGCCGATGAATTGATTTACTAATATTGAGCCTAAGTCCGATGCAAAATCAACGCAACGAGCGCGTTCTGCCGATTGCCATAAGCTCCCGTTCTCATCCCTGGCAACGCTTCTTTTCTATTGCACATCAGCTCCGGTATGGTTTGATATTTTTGGTTCTTCTGAGCTTACTGCCCACAGGTGGCTTGCTGATCTACCTCAGCTTTCAGGCGCAGATCCAGCAATCGCGATCGCTCCAAGAAGAGCGCAGCCAGACAGCAGGAGGGCAAATTGATAATTATTTAGATGACTTGAAACGAAAACTGAGCTATTTAGCTAGGGTCAAAGGACTCACAAAATTTCAATCTCAAGCGCAGCAGAGCCTGTTGGAAGGGATGATTCGTCATAATGATGCTTATGAAGCCGTTGCCATTTTGAACCGGAAGGGACAAGTTGTCGCGTCAGTTTCACCCTACGAACCGCTCAAGTTAGAAAATCCAGCCACTTCGCCACTGTTTATTCGTGCCTTTAAACAACAGGAAGATTATGTGAGTCCTGTAGAAATTAATCCTCAAACTCACCAACCAACCACCATTCTGGCGGTTCCGATTCGGAATGAGCGAGATGAGGTGGATGGGGTGCTATTAGCGCAGGTAAATCTCAACTTTCTCTGGTTTATTGTTTCCCAAACGGAGGTGGGCAAGACGGGTTATGTCTATGTAGTTGATGAGCGTAATTTTCTCATTGCTCAAAAGGGTAGTAAGCCAGAAACGTTTCAACTTCAAGATATTTCTAAGCGCCCCTTTTTTCAATTCTTGAAAGCATCCGAAGATACTAAGCACCTTAACGTTTATCAGGGTCTAAAGCAGGTAGAAGTATTAGGAGCTACTGCCTTAGTTCGGAGCGTGAATTGGAATGTGGTTGTAGAACTGCCAACGGCTGAGGCGTATGCTCCCGTTTACCAGATGCTCTCAGTTATGGGAGGCTCATTGGCGGTGGTGACGATCGTCGCTGTTGGCATTGGGTATCTATTTATTCGGCAAATTGTGGTGCCGCTCCAGCGCTTAACCACGGCAGCTACTGAACTCAGTGCGGGGCAATTAGATACACGGGTCAACATCGACAGCCAAAACGAACTGGGGACATTGGCGATCGCATTTAACAATATGGCAACCCAGTTAGAGGAACTGATTACAGCAGTTGAAGTGGAACGCAATTTCGTTTCAGCCATTCTTGAAATTGCAGGTGCGCTGGTAGTTGTGCTCGACCCGCAGGGACAAATCGTTCGCTTTAACCGGGCTTGCGAACAAACGACTCATTACTCGTTTAGTGAAGTGAAAGGGTGCTACATTTGGGACTTGTTCCCGAACTCAGACTTAGCTGGGCAAGCCAAAACTGCTTTTGAGTCTTTACAAGTTGGTAATTTTCCCCAGCAGTATGAAGGCAGTTGGGTGACCAAAAATCAACAACTCAGACGGATTGCCTGGTCAGATACTGCTTTAGTCGATAATCAAGGTGAAATTGAGTACATCATCAAAACAGGGATTGACATTACTAAACGGAAACAGGTAGAAGAAGAACTCAAAGCGTCGGAACAGCGGCTATCTTTTCTATTCCGCCAAAGTTCGCTGGCAGTTGTGGAATGGGATTTAAACTTTAAAGTCACGGCCTGGAATCCAGCGGCAGAGAAGATTTTTGGTTACACGGCTACAGAGGCGATCGGACACCATGCCGCAGAATTAATTGTGCCTGCGTCTGCCAGAGAGGTAGTCGATCGAGTTATGAACGAGTTGTTGAGTCAGGTTGGAGGAATCTACAGCGTCAACCAAAATATTACCAAAGACGGCAAAACCATTATTTGCGAATGGTTCAATACGCCTTTAGTAGGGGATGCTGGAAAGATTGTTGGGGTTGCATCCTTGACACTGGATATTACTGAACGCAAGCAAGCCGAAGCTGCGTTAAGGCAAGCAAAAGAGGAAGCTGAGGTTGCACTCAAAACCTTACAGCAAACTCAGGCACAGCTTATTCAGGCAGAGAAAATGTCAGGTTTGGGGCAACTGGTTGCTGGTGTTGCTCACGAAATTAATAATCCAGTCAACTTTATCTATGGCAACCTGAGCCATACTGCCGACTACACGCAAAATTTACTAAATTTGATTCAGCTTTACCAGCAAACCTATCCAACAAATGCCCAAATTCAGGAAAAAATTGAAGAGTTCGATCTGGACTACATTAGTGAAGATTTGCCCAAAATGCTGACTTCAATGAAGGTAGGAGCCGATCGCATTCGTCAAATTGTCCTATCGCTAAGAAACTTCTCGCGGCTCGATGAGGCAGAAAAGAAGCCAGTTGATATCCACGAGGGAATTGACAGCACATTGATGATTTTGCAAAATAGACTGAAGGCAAATCCGGCTCATCCTGCTATTGAAATTGTCAAAGAGTACGGCGACTTACCGCGAGTAGAGTGCTATGCCGGACAGTTGAACCAAGTCTTTATGAATATTCTGGCAAATGCGATTGATGCTTTAGAAAACTACGACAATCAGCGTTCTCTAAAAGACATCCAAAAGAATCCCAGTTGTATCACTATTCGGACTAAGCTAGTCACAAAAGAAACTGAGCCAGGTTCTTCTAAGAACGTGGTGATTCAATTTCAAGACAATGGATCGGGGATGACGGAAACTGTTAGACAACAGGTGTTCAATCCCTTCTTCACCACAAAACCAACTGGTAAAGGAACTGGATTAGGGCTATCCATCAGCTATCAAATTGTAGTTGATAAGCACGGTGGCTCCATCGAGTGCTTCTCTCAACCCCATCAAGGAACAGAGTTCCTAATTGAAATTCCTGTATTGCAAAGCGGTGCTGTAGCACTCGTGGGTAAATAATATCAATTCCGGTTGCACTCCTTATGATGTTGAATGTTGACTGTGAAGCGAACAACTGAAAATTGCGCCGAGATAGGTTGCGACTTGTAAAAATTATTCATGAATTGCCCTCTAATTTATCATTACGATGCAGCCGACAACGATATAAGGGCTATCACATTCCTGTTCTATATATAGCGTTTTTAAAGTATCTGGGAAACTGCTATAGCGCGTCTGAATGATGTGTGTAAATAAAAGAAAAGTGGTCAGCTCAACTTCAATAAAAAAGGAGGTAGACAAGTAGTGAGTGCCAGCAGCGGGCGCTCCGAGTCGCGACAGCAGGCGCTCGCACACCTAACCAGGCGATCGTAGCGAACGGCTCCTCAAACCATCAAAACTACGATTGGGGGCGATATCGCTTGCAGTTTCTTTCTCCCATTCCATTCTCAAAAGTAAAAGCGATCGCTTGTCTGATAAAATCTTGAGCGAGCGCTTAAAAACAAATATATATCCTGACTCTAATTTCCTGACTAAAAAAAAGTCAATGCTCCACGCCCAAATTAACCGAAATTGACATTTTTTATGGCTGATATTACTATGGGTTCTTTGGGGACTCATGTTCGGTCATCGGGGAAATAGAGACCGAGGAAAACATTAATTTTAAAATTCAGAATTACAGAGGGTTTTAGTCTTAAGTTGACACAAATGGGCAGTGTCAAACTCCCGGCAGGCTTTAAGAAGTCGGGGATTTAACATAAGATTAGATCGACCTACTTAAAGCTAGATAAATGACAGTCCCGCGTCTGGAACAATTTAGAGGTTGTCTGATCGGTCAGTGTCTCGGCGACGCTATAGGCTGTAGAGTAGAAGGCTATTCTCCGGAAGTTTGCCAAAACTTTGTCCGCTACGAAGTTAGACGCAAAAAAATCAGAGATCGCGATCGCTTCGGCTTGCCTTTTGGTCAATACACCGACGACTCGCAACTCGCCCGCGAACTCCTCCAAAGCTACGTGGCTTGTGGCGAATTCGACCCCAGCGACTACGCTACCCGTATTGCTGACATTTTCGCCGGGCAGCGCATTGTCGGGCGGGGTCGAGCGACAGAAGAAGCTGCAAACCGGCTGATACGGGGCGTTGCTTGGCAAGAAGCTGGTACTCGTGCTCCCAATGCTGGTAATGGCAGTGCTATGAGGGCGGGACCGATCGGCTTAATATTCTACGATGACCCGTCCCAGCTTGTACAAGCTGCTTGCGATCAAGGGCGCATCACCCATCAAGATTCGCGGTGTTCTGCAGGGGCTGTGGCGATCGCGGGGGCTGTGGCGATCGCCCTTCAATCTGACATGATGATTGAAACTGAGCCATTTCTCGGTCAACTGAGCGAATGGGTAGCAGAAGTTGATTCTTCCTTTGCCGCTTTGCTCAAAGATTTGATTGATTGGGTCAAATTGCCTCCAGAGTCAGCCGTAGAGTTGATTTCTAGAGCTGGACTCCCCTTAACCTACAAGGACTCTTGGCAAGGAATTTCCCCTTTTGTAGTTGGTAGCGTCTTGTGGAGTTTATATGCGTTTTTGAGAACGCCTCAAGATTACTGGGAAACTCTGTGCACTAGCATCGCCGTCGGTGGCGATGTGGATACCACCGCAGCAATGGCTTGTGCCATCAGCGGGGCATTTCTGGGCCTAGAAGCCATCCCGAATCAACTAGCAGAATTTTTGAACGATCGGGGTACCTGGGGTCTAGGCGAACTGATTAAACTCGCTGACAATTGTTATCAGTTGAAAGTCAAGTTGTAACCGCTTCTAACAACTTAGGACTTATTATTAGGGCTAAATAAATTTGGACGATCGACCTTTGTGTTTCTAAATCAGTTGATCGTCCAGACTCAAATTCCTTCAATCAAACGATTTGCTCGCTAGAAGGTTCCCCGCTAGCTGGAGGCTCTACCGTGTCGCCAAAGGCAATCCGCAGAAAAGGCGGAGCCAAAAAAGTCGTCAGAATCACCATAATAATAATCGAGACTTCCAACGGTTTATCCAAAACCCCACTCGCCGAACCGATGCCGGCAAACACTAACCCGACTTCGCCCCGAGGAATCATCCCCACTCCGATCGCCAATCGATTGATTCCAGGCTGACCAAACACTGCCCAACCAGTGACCAACTTGCCCAAAATAGCAACCACAATCAAAAATACGGCAATCAAAAGTCCCGCCCGATTCTCTGGCACTGTTGGGTTCAAAACCCCCAAATCCGCCCGTGCTCCCACCGTTACAAAGAAGATGGGCACAAATAAATCGGCGATGGGTTTCACCATTTCATCCAACTCCTGGCGGGCATCGCTTTCATCCAACACCAAGCCCGCAGCAAACGCACCCAAAATCGCTTCGAGATGAATTGCATTGCCCAGAAAAGCCATGAAGTAGGCAAAAATAAATGCCGGAATGATAATATTGCCGCGAGTTTTGAGTTGAACCACCACCGCCGAGAAGGTTTTGTCGAAGATGCCGCCCAACAGAATCGAACCTAGCAGAAAGGCAGTTGCACTGACAATCAAATAGATGACATTAACAACATCAATCTCACCGGTTTTGGCTAAACTGGCGACAACAGCCAGGACAATAATTCCTAGCACATCATCAATCACCGCCGCACCGACAATAATTTGACCTTCTTTAGAGCTCAGTTGTCCTAAATCAGACAACACTTTGGAGGTAATTCCGATGCTGGTTGCCGTCAAAGCTGCCCCCGCAAAAATTGCTGGAATTGCCGCCGTGTGGAAAATTATCATCAAGCCCGCAGTACCAGCGGCAAAGGGAACTGCCACACCTACGCAGGCGACAACGGTGGCTTGAATTCCCACTGCTTTCAGTTGTTTGAGATCCGACTCTAAGCCAATTTCAAACAGCAGAATAATCACGCCTAATTCAGCCAGCACTGAAATGACTTCACTCTGCGATTCAAACACACTGGTGAGGGCGGCAGGAGACAGATGATTAATCGATTGCAGAACTGTCATAATCCCTGAGTTGGATGCTGACAGCCCGCTTCCGGGAAAAATGACCAGGTGTAAAGCAGATACGCCAACAATTACCCCTGCTACAAGTTCACCCAAAACCGGGGGAAAATCAAACTTTAGAGCCACTTCCGCGCCGATTTTACTGGCGACATAAATCACTACCAAACTGAGCAAAACTCCGCTGAGGACGATCGGCGAATTTTCTGCCTCAACTGTTGCTAACAAAGGTATGGGGGCAACTAGAGAAGCCATCCCAGAGCTTAAAGCTGTAATTGTATGGTTCAAAAACATGGGTACGATGATGGTAAAAAAGACGATTCTACGCTGACTGTTGACTGTTGACTGTGAGTCAAAAAATTGATAACTGTTACATATTGGGTAGCCAGTTAACTCGACATGACTATCAAGCAAAACTTGAAGAACCCAAATCTGGCGGTACATCCTGCCACCGCCCTTGTCCGACTGCTTGAATTGCTTCTTTTAGCAAGATATCGCCGGTATAAATTGCCCTACCGACGATCGCACTTTTGACACCAATTGGTTCCAAAGCCAACAAACTTAACAAATCTGCGATCGAACTAACGCCCCCGGAAGCAATCACCGGAATCGAAATAGCGTTAGCAATTTCGCGCAAAGATTCCAAATTCGGCCCTTCCATAGTACCGTCGCGGTGAATGTCGGTGTAAATAATTTCAGCCGCCCCTAACTCAGCCATCTTTTGCGCCAATTCTGTTGCTAAAACTTCCGAAGTTTCTAGCCAGCCTCTAGTCGCAACTTTACCATTTCTGGCATCTATTCCCACCAGAATTCGGCCGGGAAATTCGGCGCACAATTCGCCGACTAATTGCGGTTGTTCGACGGCGACAGTGCCGAGAATGACGCGCCGGACGCCTAAATTGAGGATAGCAGTAACAGAAGCGCGATCGCGCATTCCCCCACCTACTTGACAGGGAACATCTACTGATCGGACGATCGCTTCTATGGCTGCTTGGTTGACTGGATGCCCTGCTTTAGCGCCGTCGAGGTCTACTAAATGCAGCATGGTTGCGCCTTCATTTACCCACTCTCTGGCGACTGCGACGGGGTTGTCGTTAAAAGTTTGAGACTTCCCGTAGTCTCCCTGATACAATCTGACGCATTTTCCATCCAATAAGTCGATCGCTGGAATTACATTCATGATTTTTGCTCAAATTGCTAATTATACCAGTTAAAAAAAAGAATGCAACTTTAGGCAACCTCCCAACCCATACATAATCAGTCATTCCCAATCGTTTAATCTAAACTCTAAAATGGTATTACACATTACATTTATTTTTGACCTTCGCAACCGCTATTTAAATGAAACATAATCGCAGAAGAAAGCGTAGACCAGAGAGGAGTATTGACATCGGCTTTTTGCAAAGCTTCGGCCGTCCAGTCGTTGCAAGTTCTCAAAATAGAGTAACTCCCTTTTGCTTCATAAAAACTATCGCTGTGGTCGTAGCCGTAGCTAATTTTAATTTTATTACCGGCTGCGCCTAATTGGAATGTATCTTTAAGAAAATTTATTATTTTAATATAATTCGCTCCACTAATTTTCACACATTTGGTTTCAATATTTTGGGGAGGAACCCGATAACCTTGAACGTGTACGGTAGACGGAGTAGGGAGAAATAGCGCCTTGAAAGCTGTAACTGGGTTGATGATTGCTGAGGTGGAAGTTTCCAACATAAAAGCTCTATCTCCCCAGCCAAAAGACAAATATTTATAATCAGAAGTGGCATCCCGCCCTATTTCTGTTAGCGGTAAAAATAGATTCCAGTCAAAATATTCATTTTTAACTGGAACGATGATTTCGGTGTGAATACCTTGGTTGGAAATGTATAGAGATATTGTGCAATCTGCTTGCGAGTAATTGCCCCACTTTCGGGGAGTGAGATAGCCAATTGTTAGGAAAGCAGTCAAAGATAAGATGACAATTCCTAAGCGCTTTATGCTTTTTCTCATTTTAACCGTAGGTTTCAAATTCTGGCTTCGGACGGCGGGCGCTGCATCTTTGTGGGAAAGAATTCTTGCAAAGCCGAATTGCGCTGTTCGGGGGTTTCCCTAGCCCAATTCGACAAACTTTCGTAGAAAAAGAACGACACGCCAGCGAAATCTCTTTTTCGCACTTCTTGCACTTGTTCTTGAATTTGCTTGAGGGGAACAGAATTATTTTTAAGACCAGTCAAAATGCCGATCGCAGTTGGAATGTTAAGTTTAGCCAATTTAACTTCTTCCCGTTCCAGTTCGGCACTAAAACGCTTGATATCGCTGCGATAAACCTGCAACACAATTTCTTGGATGTAGCCGCGTCTTTCCCAGGTAAACCAGTCCTGCAAGTGGGCGGGTAAAGAAAAGTGAAAAGGGTTCGGAGATAAGCTGACAATACATTTTTCTTTGCGGGATTTGATGGCGCGGGAAACTCGCCCCACGAAGTCGTTGATTTTGTCAGCGCGCCAGCGCACCCAGAAGGTTTCGCGGGAGTCGTCGGAGGGAGGGCTTTTGATTTGTTCCTGATACATTGACACTGTTAACGGCTCGTAGCCAAATTCTACGGGCAAGCCGAAATGGTCGTCAAATTGAATGCCATCAATATCATAATTATCGACAATTTCTAGGATTAAATCTAAAATAAATTGCTGCACTTCTGGATGAAAGGGATTCAGCCAAACTCGATCATGTTTGCCTTCTTTCCAAATAGTTGAACCGTCGCGTCGGTGCGCCAGCCAGTCGGGATGAAGTGTGGCTAATTCCGATTCGGCGGGAGCCATGAAACCAAACTCAAACCAGGGGATTACTGCTATACCTTTTTGGCGGGATTGTGCTATAATTTCTTTGAGGATGTCTCGGTCTTTCAATCCGGGCGATGGATCGATCGACTGGCCGAATACTCGTTGGGCTGTAGCACTCGGATAAAGCGTATAGCCTCCTTGCCAAACTGTGGGATAGATGGTATTAAAATTGAGTTGATCGAGTCGATTTACAGCGTCAATGATGTTGTTGCGCAAGAACATAACGTCGCTGTCAATGTTAGTCAGCCAGACGCCGCGCAATTCGGTTGTTGGGGTTTGGGGGCGGGTTTGCGCTAACAGACGCGGGGATAATATGGCGGAGGAGGTAAGGGCGATCGTAAAAACAAGAGTTAAGACCAAACCTCGCCGCCATCCGTACAATCTAAACATTCAACCTTCCTTGCTTTGTTTGTGCTGCCCCCAGAAGAGAATATGAGGACAATAAAAGATCATATCAAACAAAGCTGAATTTACCCATTTCAAGAAAGCTATGAATCCTCAACCATTATCTTTCATTCCAAAAATTTTCTTAAATATCCAATCCATCAACCCCGGAAACAAACGATAACTAGCCTGCGACACATTTGCCGAACCAACCATTATCTCAGAGTGCGGGTGTTTAACCGCCTGCCAAATAGCTTTTGCTACATCTTCAGGATTTTCTAATAGCGGACTCTCGATCGCCTTTTTTACTAAATCCTGTCGCTGCTGCACTTCTTGCCTGTCTTTCCCTAAAAAGATAGCTCTTTCCATCAAGTCAGTCTTGATAAAATTCGGATGCACGTCGCAAACTCGAATCCCTTTATCCGATAATTCCGCGTGCAATCCTTCCGTCAATCCAGTAACAGGATATTTGCTATAGCAATCCTAAATCATTATCATGAGTACGGTACAATTATATGCAATACTTGATTATGACAAAAAAAATGAATA
>NZ_JAUBQX010000028.1:0-87000 GCF_036701505.1 Microcoleus sp. Pol11C2 | reverse complement strand
TCGGGGGGAGTCGGGGGGAGTCGGGGAGGGGGAGATTTCGGGGATGTCGATCGCCCTTCCTTCCAATATTTGTTGGCGTGCGGTTTGCAAGTTTTGGGCGATCGCCCAACCCTCGGATTGCAACCGTTGTAGAGTCAAGTCGGGAGAGTCTATCAAAGCGCTGAGGGCTGCGGCGATTTTCCCAAAATCCGGCAATAGCAGCATTCCAGCCAAACCGGAGAGTTGGTAGTAAACCTGGTTGAGGGCGGTGACGCTTTTTGCCAAATCTCCCTCGGAAGCTTGGGAAAGCTCGGTTTCTAGGCGATTGAAGAGTGCCGGCACTTGGTGTTCAAAAATCAGTTTCAGAGTGTCGGGGGCGGGCGATTGGCTGGCTGCGGGGACTGGCGGCTGTTCTGACTTGCCGTACTTGGCCTGGAACTGGGCGAAAATTTGGGCGATCGCCTCCAAGTTTTCCGTTTGATCCGGAGTTGTGACATCGGAGTGTTGAACTGATTCGATCGTAATCTTTTTGAGAGCATCCACCCCCTGCAGCAAAACACTCACAGTAGTCGGTTCCAGAGCCGACAAGTCTGTGCGATCGCGCAAAATGACAAAACAGTCCTCCAGCGTGTGAGCCGCCGCCGATACGTTTTGAAAGCCCAACATCGAACCCGCACCTTTAATCGAGTGAGCCGCCCGAAACATTTCTTTAACTGCCACTTGTCGCTCTTTCAAACCCGCAGCTTCCATCGCCAGCAGATTCGTCTCCATTGACTGGAGAAACTCTTCGCATTCTGCGGTAAAAGCATCTATTAATTCGTTTAAATCGTCATCATTCATATTAGTCTGTTGTCTGTTGACTGTTAACTGTTGGCAGTTTTTTATATATGATGTCGTTATTTAACTGTAATTGTTGTCGGGGGGGTTCACGATTATCTATAACTTCGCATTAAGGATATTTGTCAACCCGCCCCGACAACAACGAGAGTTATTAGTGATTCGTATAACAGTCAACTGTCAACTGTCAACTGTCAACTGAACTAACTGCGGAAATTCGCCACAGACTTTTGCAATTGGCCCAAAGAACCAGACAGCTCGTCCAAAGATGCTTTGACATCCGCACCTTTTTGTGCAGTCGTATTCGCTATCTCGTTGACTTGCTGCATACTGTTAGCAATTCCCTCAGCCGAAACAGTTTGCTTGGCAGATGCGCTAGTAATATTCTGTACCAAAGCATTCATTTCTCGACTAACTTCGATGATGGCATTGAGGTGAGTTTTAGCTTCGCTTGCCAGCTTAGTGCCTTCCACTACCTCCAGCGTCCCGGATTCCATTGCCTTCATGACCCGGCTGATTTCTTCTTGAATTGTACCGACAATTTCGGAGATTTCCTCCGTAGCGCCGGCGGATCTTTCTGCTAATTTCCGCACTTCTTCGGCAACAACTGCAAAGCCTAAACCTTGTTCGCCGGCTCGCGCCGCCTCAATAGTAGCATTCAGAGCTAATAAATTAGTTTGCGAAGCAAGTTGAGAAATCGAAGTCACAATTTTGCCAATTTGCTGCGAAGATTCGCCCAAACGCTTCATCATTTTCGAGGTAGAGGCGATCGTCAACCGGAGCCCGTTAATGCCTTCGACAGCTCGATCGACCGCCATACCGCCGACTTCAGCCGTTTGAGAAGACTGCTGGGCCACTGTTTCTGCCCGCACCGAAACATCTCGCACGTCGCGGATCGAATTCACAATCCGCTCGATTTCGCGCATGATGGCAGATATTTTTGCTGCTTGAATTTCCGCCTGTTGGGTGAGTTGACTGGTATTGTTAATTGACTCGTCGGTGGCAGATGTTACCTGTTCGGCTAAAGTTTGAATTCCCGTTACCACTTTCCGCAGAGAACCGATTAAGAAGTTGAAAGAGTCGGCGACAGCACCTAAAACATCGTTAGTCACTTCCGCCCTGACTGTCAAGTCGCCTTGAGCCGCGCCTTTAATTTCTCCCAACAATTTAAGGACTTGCTGCGTCAGAGAATCAGCTTCAGCTTTACGTTCTGCTGCCAATTTTTCTAGTCGTTCTTCTGCTTCTTTGCGCTCGGTGATGTCAAAGCGAATGGCGATATATTTGACTATTGTGCCGCTGGTATCAAAAATGGGGGATATCGTCGAATATACCCAGTAAAACGAGCCATTTTTGCGTCGGTTTTTGATTTCCCCTTGCCATACCAAACCGCGAGAAATTGTCACCCACATTTCTTCAAAAAATGATTTGGGATGGTAGCCAGAATTGACGAGGCGGTGGTTGCGGTGCAGGAGTTCTCCTATGGTGTAACCGGAGATTTCAATGAATCTGTCGTTGACGTAGGTAATCATGCCTTGGACATCAGTTTCGCTGACGATCGCAGATTCGTCTAGAGCATTTTGCCGAGTTTTGAGTTCTTGCAGCAAGCGTTCCTGTGCCTGGGCCAACTGCTGCATCTGCTGCTGGGATGCTCTTTGTTCGGTGACGTTGCGGCAAACGACTACGCCGCCTTTAAGCGCCCCCGTTTCGTCTTTGAGCGGCCGGCCGTTAACTTTCACCCACAGACCGTCAGGCTTGCCTGCGTGGCGAGTGAAAACGTCTGCGTCGTCAAAGGCTTCTCCTCGAACCGTGCGCGCTAAAGGTATTTCGGCTGGGGGAAAGGGAGTTACGGTATCGGGCAAGAATAAACCGTATCTTGCCGACCACTCGTCGGGAACAGTATCTGTCGAACCCGTGCCAAAGATATCTTGGGCGGCGGGGTTGAACAACACAAAATTGTTATTTTCGTCGGCAGCAATTATGCCGTCGCCAATGCTATTTATTAGCAGTTGCAAGAGATTGGTTTGCTGCCGAAATTGCTCTTCGGAATGGGCTAATTGGGCTGTTGTTTTTTCCAGTTGCACCATCGCCTGTTTGGTGTCGCTAACGTCGCGAGCGACTGCATACATGAGCTTTAGTTCGGTTACAGGTCGCACTTTCCACGACAGCCACTTGTAGGAACCGTCTTTGCAGCGGTAGCGATTTTCATAAGACTTTAATTCGGCGCCACTGGCTACTTTTTCCGATTGTTCTATGGTTGATTTGCGATCGTCTGGATGGACTAAATCGATATATTCTTGGCCTTCGAGTTCAAGCGGCGGGTAGCCGAGCGTGTCTTCCCAAGCGGGATTGACGCGATTGAATTTGCCTTCAAAATCTATAATACAAACCAAGTCTAGGGAAAGGGTAAAAAATCGATCGCGCTCTACTTCTGCTTTTTTGCGATCGGAAATTTCGATCGCCACACCGCCGATACCCATCGGTTTGCCGTCCTCTCCGGCCAAAGGAAAGTAAGAAGCCAGCCAATCTCGGATAACGCCCGGTTGGTTGAGAGTTGTTCCCGACACCTCAACGTTTAAAAATGGTTTGTTGGTGGCGAGAACCTGCTGCAATATCGGCTCTAGGGTATCAACCATTTCGGGTATAACTTCCCTTACAGTCTTCCCGAGGTGTTCGGCAACTGATGGGCCGGTAGTTTGCGCGAATTTCTCGTTGACTTGCACGTAGCGCAACTGGTCGTCAAAGATAAACATGCAGGCCGGGGCGGCTGCAAAAAATGCGTCAAAGCGGGATTCACGCAAAACTAATTCTCGTTCTAGGGCTTTGCGATCGCTGATGTCGCGAGCTTCTGGAATCAGCAGCACGACTTTGCCACTATCGTCTACGATCGGCTTGAGCGAGAAGTCCACTGTCATCACAGCACCCCCAGCAACGAGCACGTCGGCTTCGTAGCGGACTACCTCGCCGGCGGCAGCTTTTGCGAGCGCAGCTTGCACTTTTTGCTTGGCTTCTGGGGAAATTTCCCACCACAAATTATCTACAAACTGTGTGCCTAGGAAGTCTTCGCGCTCCAGTCCGGCGACGGCGAGAGCTGTTTGGTTGACTTCCAAAACGGTTCCGTCTGGTTTGAGCAGCCCTATTAATTGGAACGATTGGTCAAAAATGGCTCGGAACAGTCTTTCGCGATCGCGCAGCATCTCTTCTGCGCGTTTGCGATCGCTGATGTCGCGAGTAACTGTTGCCAACCCAATAGGCTCGCCGGTTTCTGGGTTTTTGACGGTAAATATGGTGAAGTCAACCGGAAGGTTTTCGCCGGTTTGAAAGTTCCTCAAGCGGAATTCACCCTGCCAAAAACCGTCTCGCACAGTAGGCGGCAGGATTTCTTCTTGGAAAAACTTAACATCTTCTGCACAGAAGAACTCATAAACACTTTTATTTTTGACTTCTTCAAGATTTGGCAATCCTACTAATTTCATTCCAGCGGGATTCAGGTATGTTGCCTCTCCCTCCATCGTTGCCGTGCCGATAAAATCCGAGCTGCTTTCTACGATCGAAATCAATCTTTCCTTTTCGATTTCGGCTTGCTTGCGCTCCGTGATATCGTTGTTAGTTTCTAAAATTGCTTTGGGTTTTCCCTGTTCGTCTCGCTGCAAATTCCAGCGGCTGAACACGGTAATTTTGGTGTTAGAATTGGTGGTGTGAATTATTTCTCCTTCCCAATAATCCTGCTCTTCTAACTGTGCCGAGATAGCTGCTAAAGGCTGGGAAAAAATGCTGTGCAATAGAGTATGGGTGAGTTTCCCCAAGGCTTCTTTTTTTGTCCAGCCATACATCCGTTCGGCTCCCTGACTCCAATAATTAATCGTGCCGTCAATATCCCGAACGATCAAGGCGTCGCTGGCGAGGTCGAGCATTTGCAAGTTCTGCTGCAAGGCTTCTTCTGTGCGCTTGCTTTCTGTAATGTTGCGGGCGATAGTTGACAGAAATTCAATTTCTCCCTTCTCGGATTTGTGAGCAATAATTACTTGAGAAACTGGTATTTCTTTGCCGTCTAAAGTTCGCCACATCGCCTCGCCGCTCCACGCCCCCTCCCGGCAAGCTGCGGGGATGCCGACGTTGATAAGAGTGTCGATACTTTTGGGCGATGTCAGGTCGGAAATGCTGAATCCAGCTAAATCTGCGTGCTCGCCAACTCTTAACATTTCTCTGGCTGCGCGGTTGAGATAAATGGTGCGCTGTTGGGAGTCGGCGATGCCTACCCAGTCTGTTGTGGTTTCTAAAATTGCTTTGAACCGCAATAGTTCTTGTTCCGATTTGCGGCGCTGTGTGATGTCGCGTGCCAAGCCGAGCATTCCTAAAATGTTGCCTTCTGCGTCTTTGAGGGGCAATTTCAGGGTGTCAAAGCTGTGTACTTTGCCGTCGGCTAAGGTGGCGGAGTCGTTGGAGTTCGGGGCGAGATGGTTATCTGCCCGGAAGTTTTGGATTTGGTTCTGGGAGTCGGTTTGGGCATGGAAGCTGCCAAAGATTCGATCGACCGATATGCCTATTTCTGCGTCGTCTTTGCCGATAATTTCTGCTTGAGTTTTGCCCAAGGCGGTGGCGAAACCTGCATTGACTAGGGTATAGCGCGAGTTTCTATCTTTGACAAATATGCAGTCTGGCGTAGCGTCAATGACTGTCCGCAGCAAGTTTTGGGAGCTTTCTGCTTCTGCGAGTGTGTGCCGCAGTTGTTCTTCCATTTGCACGCGCTGGGTGATATCTCTAATCGCGCAAACGAGAAATTGTCTGGCGTCGGCATCTACAAAGGTAGATTTTTTTGCGGACACAAAGCGGGTGTTTCCTGCTGGGTCTGTGATAGTTTTTTGGATTTCGGTGCTGGTATTTGTCAAGAAAACTAATTCGTCTTTTTCTCGATATGTCTTTGCTTCCTCTTTGGGCAAAAACTGGTAGTAGGATTTGCCAATTAGTTCTTCTCTGCTATGACCTATGTATTGACAAAAGGCATCATTTAATATGATCCAACGGTGCTGTTGGTCTTTGACATAAATCGGGTCGGGGATGCTGTTGAGGATGTTGTTTAAGAATTGTTCTGAGGCTTTCAATTGCTCTTGGGCTGCGGTGCGATCGCGAATTTCCTGTTCCATTTGTGCGTTAGTTTGCAGGAGCTGCTCGGTTCTTTCATTCACTCGCTGCTCTAGTTCAGCAGTTAGCTGCTGCAATGCGGCTTCTGTCTGTTTGCGCTTGGTAATGTCGCGGCCTTCGGCGAGGATTTGAAATACTTCTCCTGTGGCATTTAACAGCGGCTTAAACGACATATCCATTACTGTCACATCGTTGTTGTGTCCGGTGATTTCGTATTCTTCTCGGACTAAATTGCCGATCGAGACTTGTTTAATGTTCGTTTTTAGGCGCTGCTGGTTGGCTGGAGATGATGCCCAACAAGGTGTCAGCCAAAATTTTATCCCCAGCACTTCTGATGCTTGCAAATCGTGCAATTTTAGCGCTGCCTGATTTGCTTCGATCAGAGTACCGTCTGGCTCCAATAATGCAAACATTTGAAAAGCTTGGTCGAAGATTGCGTGAAATCGCTGGTTAGTTTCGCTCAGTGCTTGTTCTGTTTCTTTTTTAGAGCTAAGGATTTGCTTGGAACCTACTAAGAATCCGTAGCGGTTGGACAAACTCAAAAAAACGAGCGCCGCCATTACAGTTATCCAATCCCACACTGTTTGTGCCACCGGAGAGTGCGGCAGCCCTAGGTATTCGGCGGCGTGGCCGCTGTGGCCCAAAGCGCAGCTCCAAAATATGGCTGCTGTGGCTGTGGCGAAGATGTCGAACCCGAATTGACGGTTTCGCCACAAACCTAAGCTGATTATCCAGGCTATGGCAAAATAACACACACAAATGATGCAATTAGCAGCTCCAGCTAGCACCGATTGGGACAAGTCAGGCAACGTCAGGGTTAAAGTCGTTGCGATCAAGGTATAGAGAATTTTGATCATAAAATTAAGGATGGGCAAATCGGATGCGGGCGCTCGTTAGTTAAAATTATTGATGGAAAGCAGTTGTAGACTTACCTGTATGGTTGCTTTTTACCAGCGTTCGGAATGGGCGATCGCTTCTACATCGACAATCATTAGCAAACGTCCTTCGGAATTGTACAGACCTTTTAAGAATGGAGCTAGGTCGGGACTCACATCTAGTGCTGAGACAATGCGATCGGGATTGAGAGGTAAAACTCCTTCGACGCGGGAGACGGCTAATCCCAGGCGCATTTTCGACAACAATCTCACGTCTCGTGGATCAGGCGCTTCTACCACTAAGATGCGGCTGTTTGGGTGGTAGGTGTCAACAGACTCAATACCGACAAACAGTCCGAAGTCTGCTGCTGCTAAGATTTCGCCCCGCAAGTTGGTTAATCCCAGCAAAAATGGCTGGGTATTGGGAACCAGGGAAATTGGTTGTTCCTTGAGGGAAAGGACTTCCCGCACAGCCTCTAATTCTATGCCGAACAGACTGCCTCCTTGACCGAACAGGAGAAATTGCTTTGTTGCACTTGTCTGATGCGCCCCAGCGGGGGGAGCCGTTATTTTCATGGCTTATTTTTAGTTTCTAGTGTAGCTTACCAATTAGAGTTTTGCGACCCTAAAGCCGATCGGCGATCGAGTTTTTCACCATCACTTTGGGTACCTCAAATGTTTCCGTTAAATAAATCGCGGCTGGGCAAATAAGCAGGTTTCTAGGATTAAACATAAATTTTTATGGAATTCAAAAACCCAGTAAATTTTAAAAAAACGGGGTTTGTCGGTATAATGTTTTTTGGGAAGTGGCCGATCACTTTATATTCGGTTTACGCTGAAAGCAAGCGCTGCACTATGTGAACGAGTTGCTGAGGTTCAAAGGGTTTGCTGACGTAAGCGTCTGCCCCTAAATCAGTTCCCCAAGCTTTATCGATCTCGGTGTTTTTATGAGTACAAAATACTACGGGCAATTTGGCAGTTGTGCGATCGCCCCGCAATTCTCTGATCACTTCAAACCCGTTCATTCGTGGCATCACTACATCTAAAACGACCAAAGCCGGAGGGGTTTTGCGGATCATGGCGATCGCTTCTTCGCCGTCGCCTGCCCGGATCACATCGAGTCCGGCATCTTGAAGAATGCGGCAGATGATTTCTAGTTCGGTCTTAACGTCGTCCACTACTAAAATTTTTGACATAATTCCACACTTCCTTGCTGTTGTTGACAGCGGACTACGTTTATTCAGAAGCTGGCGCGACCGGCGGCGATGGGACTATACCGCTTTGCGGACAAATTAATGTACTTCCAAATACAATATAGCCGATCGCATGGCTGAAGGTTAGCTGTCAGTGATTAAAAGCGATAAAAATTTACTTTGCTAACGGAATCGGTCTGAATAAATTAATCGGTAAGTGGTAATTGATTATTGGTAATTCGCTGTGTTGAAAGCAACAGTTCTTATGAGAAAGAGCGACTGGGGTACCAAAGCGATATTTTCTACGTATTTTTTTGATATTTGTTCCCTATTTTCTAGTTCACTGCATTGCCTAAGTCGTGCTGGCTAAGTTATTTCATTAGTCCAAATAACAGCCATTGAAAAATAGCTAGGTCGCAGTTAACACTGGTAATGATATCAAATTTTAACTAACTTAATATACAGCACTATATTGCTGATTTGTCGCTATTATTGAATTAATAATTAATGCCCAAATTGATGATAGTAACAAGGACATTTAAAGAATTTTATTGTCTGTAATTTATAATTTTGGGGGAAAATAAACTGACCGCGCGGGAGTCCCATTTTACCCAGTAGAGAAGTGTGGGTTTCACTAAAACTACTACCAGGAGGCGACCGCCATCCTTGAGCTTGATTGTGGGTTCAGCCGAAAAGACTGCTGCAAGATGCGGTCAATCGATTTTAGATTTTAGATTTTAGATTTTAGAATTGAAGAAGCGCTCCCACTGATCAATCCGGCGGCTGGTGATGAGCAGTCGGATATTTTTTTTCGCTTCACGGATGAATCCGGGGACCCCGGACGACATTGCTTGATTGTCAAATTAGTCGGTGAGAGAGACACGGCGATCGGCTATAATAAAGGGCTAGAGGAAAAGAACACCGAAAACCCGAAAATATGGTTGCCATCCAAAGAAATCTCAACATTGCCGCGCTAGAAGCAGAATACAGTCAAAAAACACCGCGAGACATTCTCAAATTTGCCCTAGAAAATTTTGACAATATCTCAATTTCTTTCAGCGGGGCTGAAGATGTAGTTCTGATCGATCTTGCCTCAAAAATCACCAAAAATTTCCGCGTTTTCACCCTAGATACCGGACGATTGCACTCGGAAACTTATCAGTTTTTGGATCAAGTCAGAAAACATTACGGCATTAAATTAGAAGTAATGTTTCCCGATGCAGCAGAAGTACAAGCCCTAGTAGAAGAAAAGGGATTGTTTAGTTTTTATCAAGACGGTCACAAAGAATGCTGTGGCGTGCGAAAAGTCAAGCCGCTGCGCCGCAAACTGAATACTCTCGATGCTTGGATTACTGGTCAGCGGAAAGACCAAAGTCCCAGTACCCGCAATGGTATTCCGGTCATTGAAGTTGACACTGCATTCTCAACTCCTGACCATGAATTAATTAAATTTAACCCCTTAGCAAACTGGTCTTCAGCAGAGGTTTGGGAATACATTCGCGCTTTGGATGTGCCTTACAACAAGTTGCACGAACGGGGTTTTGTAAGTATTGGTTGCGAACCTTGTACGAAGCCGGTATTACCGAACCAACACGAACGCGAAGGTCGCTGGTGGTGGGAAGAAGCGACCGTAAAAGAATGCGGTTTGCACGCTGGTAACGCACAAGCATAGTAAATCAGTTAGTTGTAAGGTGCGCTAGGCTCACCAAACAAATAGTAGGGTGCGCTAGGCGCACCTTACCCAAGAATAAATGCACTTCACATAAATCGTAGCCGAAGAATTCGCAATTAAAATAAACACAAATTAAGCTGAGCTTGCCCTTAAACTTTGATATAATGATCGACATTCAGAATAAATGCTAGCCGAAAAATTCGCAATTAAAATAAACACAAATTAAGCTGAGCTTGCCCTTGAAATTTGATAGAATGATCAACATTCAGAAAAGTTTTTAAAGCAGGTACTATATGCTCGCCTCAACTAGCGAATTGCTGAACACGGCCTTGAGAAATGGTTATGCGATCGGCGCTTTTAACGTCTACAACCTCGAAGGAGTAAAAGCCGTCATCAATGCGGCCGAAGCGCTGCACAGCCCTGCTATACTGCAACTTCACCCCAGCGCCCTCCAATACGGACAATCGCCTTTAGTCGCGCTGTGCATCAAAGCGGCCCGCAAATCTTTAGTACCGATCGCAGTACACTTAGATCACAGCACCTCAGAAAAAGACATTCACCTCGCCCTAGCCGCTGGCATCAAATCAACTATGGCAGACGGTTCTTTTTTGCCATACGAACAAAACTTAATATTTAGCCGGGAAATGACTAAATTATGCCACGCTAACGGTGCGACAGTTGAAGCAGAAATCGGCAGAATTAGTGGCAGGGAAGAAGGTTTGACAATCGATGAGAAAGCCGCAAGGATGACCGATCCCGTAGCAGCAGTAGAGTTTATCAAAGAAACTAAGGTGGATTTTTTGGCCGTAACAATTGGTAACGTTCACGGCAAATATCTAAGCGAACCGAAACTCGATTTTCCGCGTCTGGCAAAAATCCGGGCTGCTGTTTCAGTGCCGTTAGTGATGCACGGTGCTAGCGGTTTACCGGACTCAATGATTCATCAATGTATTAAATTCGGAGTATCTAAATTTAATGTGAATACGGAAGTTCGCGAAGCTTATATGGAGGTGTTAAAAAGTAGCATTTCTGAGGCACATCCGGATTTGTTGGAAATAATGGAAAAAGCTATCGATGCCATGCGATGGGTGATTTCTGACAAACTGCAACTTTTCGGTTCTGTCGGTAAAGCTTATTTGCATCATTCTCCCTACAGGGATGACTTGACCCCAAACAGTACAAGCAACAAACAAACAAGCGACAACCAATCACTTTTTGATCAAATGTTACAGCCTGTGTATAGTGAGGCCTTGAGTCTGATGTTGAAGTAAAACCAACTATAGTCCTGACTGCGAACCAGTTTTTAGTCAGGACTTCAGTCCTCTCTAACCCTTTAAAAATTGATCGGGATCGATGCCAGATTCCCGCAGCCGCAGAATTAAAGACTGCAATTGAGCTTCCGTTTGTTGAGCCCTACATTCTGCTGACTCGGCCCGCTGCCGTTGCTGTTCCGCTTCAGTCAGAATCCAATTGCCATCAACATCATACCAGCGCAACCACACTCGATCGATTCCCTGAAACTCCCCTTGCCACAAACCCAAGCCCAAACTTAGGTCAGGAATCCACACTCGCGAGTCGGGCAGTTCTAATTCTTGATAGTGTCCGCCCTTCAATTCAAACACTCGCAACCTGTTAGTATAGCGACTGAAAACTGCATAAATAGGAACCAGCAAAATTTGCTTGTAAACCTCCCATTTTCTGGGCCTTTCCTCCTTCGTATCGGCCTCCAAAACTTGCCCGTTACCTGCAGTGTTTCCCGACTGAAGTGGCAACTTTTCTTCATCGGTATTGTCGCCTAAATCTTCTTTTTATGTCCCCGGCGAAAGCAGTTCTACAATTACAAAAGGATTCACCCCTTCCTGCCAAGTAACATAACTCATCCCCAGTTCGGATTGATCGTAAAGTCGGGGAACTCCCACAACTCCAAACCAAGCCGGCCGCTTGTGCCACAGAGTGTGATGCACGTAATAATAAAGGTTCATGTCGGTGCCGCTAAATATCTCAGAAGCCGGATAATTCCGAGGTCGAAACGTCAGGCTCAACAACTGCGGCTGCAAATCGTGAAATTCGTCAGGCCAACCAGGTTCCTCCGGGTCTTCGCTGGGTAAATCATACATTGTCGGCAGCGTTTCTCTGGGCGATCGCGGCGGATCGGTTTGCGGCACAGGATATTTAAAAGGCAACATATAATATTGAGAAATGACTGCATTTATGCTAACATCATTTTAATACTTGCAGGACGAGCGCCAACACCCTGTAAAACGCTTATTTCAAAGTTTTCTTCCTCTATTTGGTGAAGTAAATCTTACCTCTCAAATCTCAAATCGACTGATCTGAAATTCTGCACTATGATCGACATTCCTCAACTGATTGCTCAAGAACTTTCCATTAATCTGTCTCAAGTCAATAATGCTCTGGAACTTTTCGCCGAGGGAGCAACTATTCCGTTTATTGCCCGCTACCGCAAAGAACGCACGGATTTGCTGAATGAAATTCAGTTGCGGGACATCTCCGATCGCTTCACCTATCTGACGGAAATTGAAGAGCGCAAAAAGTCGATTTTAGATACGATTAGCTCTCAGGGGAAACTCACTGAAGAACTGCAAGCTAAAATCGAATCGTGTTTGCAAAAAAACGAACTAGAAGACCTTTATCTGCCTTACAAACCCAAGCGGCGGACGCGAGCGACAATTGCTAGGGAAAAAGGTTTGGAACCGCTGGCAAATTTTATCAAAAGTCTGAACTTTCCGACGGCTAAACCAGCAGACTTTGAGGCGGAAGCAGCTAAATACATTTCGGAAGAAAAGGGAGTGAAGACAGCAGAAGAAGCTCTAAAAGGTGCTGCGGATATTTTGGCGGAAGCGGTTTCGGAAAAAGCCGAATTGCGCGCTTATTTACGGGACTTTTTGATGAAAACAGGAGTTTTTGTCTCGAAAATTAAAGATGATTTCCCTGAAGGAAGCACTAAATTTGAAATGTACCGCAATTACCAAGTTGCAGCGAGAAGCGTTCAATCGCACAATATGTTAGCGCTGTTTCGGGGGGAAACGGAAGGGGTTTTAGATTTGGAACTGGCTTTTGATGAATCCGCAGTGATGGCTTATTTGGAAGCTCAGGAAATTAGAACTAGGATACCGGAAGTTAAAGAGTTTTATCGATCGACTTTGAAGGATGCCTTTAACCGACTGATGAAGACTTCGTTAATTACAGAAGTACGATCGCACAACAAAGCCGTCGCTGATATCGAGTCCATTGCCACTTTTGAAACCAACCTCCGCGAGTTGCTGCTGTCGGCGCCGGCGGGCATGAAACCGACACTGGCGATCGATCCGGGATTTCGCACGGGGTGTAAAGTTTCCGCCCTCGATGAAACCGGGCAATTTTTAGAATATCAAGCAATTTTCCCCCACCAAGCGGCCGCTCAGCGACAGCAAGCTGGTAAAATTGTCAAGCATTTAATTGAAAAGTATAAAATTGAATTAATCGCGATCGGCAACGGTACAGCTTCCCGGGAAACAGACGAATTTGTTTCGGAAGTTTTGGCAGAAATGGACAGGAAACCGATTAAAGTCATGGTGAATGAATCCGGTGCATCTATTTATTCCGCAAGCGAGGTGGCGATCGCCGAATTTCCCGACCTCGACATCACCGTCCGCGGCGCAGTCAGCATCGGACGGCGCTTGCAAGACCCCCTCGCCGAACTCGTGAAAATCGACCCGAAATCAATAGGAGTCGGTCAATACCAGCACGACGTTGACCAAAAATTGCTCAAAAAGAAACTCGACGAAACAGTCGAAAGCTGCGTTAATTATGTCGGAGTTGACTTAAACACAGCTTCCAAAGAACTGCTGACATTTGTGTCAGGAATGACGGCAACAGTTGCCAAAAATATCGTCCATTACCGCAACGAAAACGGCGCCTTTAAAAATCGCCGTCAACTCCTGAAAGTTCCCAAACTCGGGCCAAAAGCTTTTGAACAAGCAGCCGGGTTTCTCCGCATTCGCGGCGGCGAAAACCCCCTGGACAATACAGCAGTTCATCCCGAAAGTTATCCTGTCGTGCAAGCGATCGCCAAGGATTTAGACTTGCCGCTGACAGGAATAACACAAATATCGGAAAAAATCAAGACTGTAAATATTAAGAAATATGTCACTGAAAAAGTGGGTGAACCAACACTTCGAGACATTATTTCCGAACTAGAAAAACCGGGAAGAGACCCGCGCGCCGAGTTTAAATATGCCACTTTCCAAGCAGGAATCAAAGAAATCTCCGACTTGCAAGTTGGGATGGAATTAGAAGGCATAATCACGAATGTAGCTAACTTTGGAGCCTTTGTTGATGTGGGAGTGCACCAAGATGGTTTGGTTCACGTTTCTCAATTAGCCGATCGCTTTGTAGATGACCCCAAACAGATTGTTAAAGTCGGACAAGTTGTGAAAGTGCGGGTTTTGGAGGTGAATGAGAAGTTAAAGCGGGTTAGTTTGACAATGAAGCTGCAAGAAAAACCGCAACCGCAAAATGGCAATAGCGCGAGGCTTCCGGCCCCGCGCCGACGTTGAAACTTTGGGGGAAAGGTGAAAAAGGACGATCGAACCGCGAAGACGCGTTCGGCGAAGCCGTTCCCGTAGGGTAGGACGCGAAGGAAGAGAACAGAAGAAGAAGCTGGTAATTGCTATTTTTTCTTGCTGGTTTTCCAAGTGCCGCCGTAGAAGTACAAAGGATTGTTTGCACTTACCGATTCCCAACATTTAAGAGATAAAAATACGAACTTGCTCAAAATGTTGGGTGCGATCGATCTCTCTAGGTAAAGTCAAGTTAAAAAAACAGAGACAGTTCTTCTCAAACCGCTTTGTCCGTAAATCCTGTTAATGGCAGATACAAGGTAGTCATTACACATCAGTAACAATCAATTAGGGTGCGTCAGCTAGGATTATTTTGATTACCAACTAATAATCTAAAAACTGACGCACGCCCGCAAAAAACTGTGCGTTAAATTCATACTTTAGGTGCAAATTAAAAATCTCAAACCTGACCCACACTACCACAAGAGTAAACATTGACCATCAAGTGAAACTTGATAAAATGCTCAGTAACCAGGTGGGTGTTGCAAGCTACCAACCACTTTGTCAATCTCCGTCGCGATCGCCAACAACTCCATTTCACGCCACCGCTTACCAACAATTTGCATTCCAATCGGTAAACCATTTTGAGTTTGTCCAATTGGAATTACCACCGCAGGATGTCCACTAAGATTAGAAGGCATGGTGTAAGCCCCGTTTGCCACTGAATGAGGATAGGATCTACCATTAACCTCAACGGCACTCCAAGCGGGACGGTGAGTAAACGCAGCGGTTGCCGCAACTGGACAAAGCCATACATCCCACGGTTCTAATGCCTCATCTATCTGGGCAGTGAAGCGATCGCGCTGTGTGAGTGCCTCGAAATATCCTTTCAAACTTGGATTCAATATCTCAGGTAGGAATCTGCTGAAATCTCCCAATTTTCTGAGTTCCTTGTCGCCTTGCGTTGCGGTGCGGAAGATTAACTCTAAACTACGACGCACATTATATCTATCCTGCGGTTGAGCGTAGATAGTAAGGTACATTGACATCCGTCCGTAGAGATTCAATATTTTGGAAAGGTCAAAGTCTTTGGGAAGCCAGCGTTCGATTTGCACCCCTGCGTGAGAGAGTGTCTGCACGATCGACTCCATAGCTGCTCGAATTTCAGAAGCAACGGGAACTTCGGCCCATTCAGCGCTCCAAGCGATTTTGAGATGCTGCAAAGGCTTGCCAGAGGGTGTATCGAGCGGGATCGGCGGGACATCAGGGCGTCGCAGATCCGCGCCTGCAATTAACGAAAAACACAGCCGGATATCTTCCAGCGATCGGGCAAAACACCCAACAGTCATCATTTGCCGAATAGACAGTGGCATTCCCGGCACTTCAGGAATCTGCCCTGCCGTAGAAATACGGCGATCTGTCGGCTTTAAACCATATATGCCGCAGAAATGAGCGGGTTGACGCACCGAACCTCCGAAATCGTTGCCCAAATCTAAGGGTGAAAGTCCGGCGGCGACAGCAGCGGCACTGCCCCCGGAACTGCCCCCAGGTGTGTAGTGAAGATGCCAAGGATTATTCACCCGTGGAAACAGAGAATTTGTGCTTTGATAATCGGCAGCCAGTTCCGCCATGTTGGTTTTTCCCATGATGACAGCACCTGCTGCCCGCAATCTCGCAACAGCAGTTGCATCCTGTTGAGGCACATAATCTTTGAGGGGAATATAGCCTGCTGTGGTGCGGAGTCCGGCTGTTTCAAAAATATCTTTAATCGTGATGGGAACCCCATGTAAAGCACCCCAGTTTTCTCCTCTGGCTAGGGCTTCATCCGCAACTTTTGCTCTAGTACGGGCATTGTCTTCATCCAGCGTACAAATGGCGTTTAATTGCGAGTTGTGTTTGGCGATTTGAGTAAGGTAAGCGTCGAGAACTTCGACTGCAGAGACTTCGCGATCGCGAATCATTCGCGCTAGCTGATGGGCAGAGGCAAACGTCAGGCTACTCATAAGCAACAAACAGGTATTTCTCTATCGAGTCAATTATATTCACTTTTAGTTAATATAATTGACTAATATCAAACGGCTTTGTCCCTAAATCCTGTTAATTGCCGACACAAGGTAGATAAGGGAGATAAGCAACATAAGGATGTTAAGGAATTTAAGCATTTTAAAATTCCACAGTCCGAATAAAAATATTTATTTTAAAAGACCGTATCTTCCCCGCAAGAAAAATAAAAAAATTCAACAATGATTATATAAGTGAGGGAAAGAGCAAGTTCGGGCAGAATCAATCAGCCTATTAAAAGCTTAGTTCTCCTCAATAAAAAAATTGTGTAAATTGGAGAATCAAAAAATGTCTGTATTACATCGCATCAAATCCGGTACATCTGTTTTATTAACATTGGGAACAGTTGCCGGAACCGCAGCGCCGATGCTAGCTCCCGCGCCTTCTTTTGCTCAGACAGCTTTTTCGGATGTTAATAATAACTACTGGGCAAAAGATTTTATTCAAGATTTGTCAGAAAGAGGAATTATCAAAGGATTTCCCGATGGCAGTTTTCGCCCGGATGCACTGGTAACGCGGGCTGAATTCGCGGCAATGATCCGTTCTGTGAAAAAGGCAAAAACCCGCGCTGCTGTTAGGTTTGCCGATGTTCCGTCTAATTTTTGGGCAAGCGGGGCGATCGCAGAAGCTTACGAAATGGGATGGATGTCTGGCTATCCCGGCAATGTTTTCAGGCCGGCACAGCAGATTCCTCGCGTTCAAGTTGTAGTCGCTTTAAATAACGGCATGGGCTATGAGCCTACCTGCGATTTTCAAGATGTTCTCAGTTACTATAGCGATGCGGGTGAGATTCAAAGTTATGCTGTCAAAAGCGTTGCTGCTGCTACTGAAAAACAGTTGGTTGTCAGCTATCCCAATCCTAAATCTCTCAAACCGAACAAGTCAGCAACGCGAGCTGAAGTAGCTGCTTTTATCTATCAAACATTAGTGAGTACCAATCAAGCAAGAGCAATTAATTCTCCTTACATTGCTAAGATTGATGTTAGCGAATCTGTTGCTGTGAAAATTCCCAGTGGGGTGACTATCCCCATTGAGTACACAAAAGGCAAGATTTTGCTCGGCCCCAATGACAAGTCTCCGATTACGCTGACTGTAGCTTCGGATATCACGGGCGATAATGGCCAAGTGCTGATACCCGAAGGCTCGAAAATTAGCGGCGAATTGCGATCGACTGCTTCGGGCGTTCAGTTTGTGGCTCAAGAATTAAGTATACTCAACGGCAGCAGAGTGCCTCTCAATGCCACTTCCCAACTGATTACTAGGAAAGAAACTGTTACCAAGGGCGTTAATGTTGGCAATCTGGTTAAGAATACGGCGTTGGGTGCAGCAGCAGCGGCGGCGATTGCAGGTGTTACGGGCGATCGGGCGATCGCGACTGAAGAGGTGCTCGGCGGTGCCGGAATCGGGACTTTGATCGGGGTGTTTTTGGGTAGAGATAAAGTCGATTTGTATGCGGTTAATCCTGACACCGATTTAGATTTGCTTTTGAATTCCGATTTGGTAGTTGGTACTGCCAGCACAGACATTTGTAGCGCTCGATAAAGCCGATACTTGGAAATTTCCTCAAACCCCTCGCCTTGCAGGAGAGGGGCTTTAATTTGTGTATTTTACCTCGCTAAAGGTGCATCTAATCAAATAATTAGCCAGGGATTTTCTTTAAGTGTGAATTCCTACGGACATCCCAAACTTTCGCGGGTAGAAACTCCCGTCACGGGATTGACACCATCTGCTTTCTCACACAGGATACTCACTTGATAAGCGTCGATAATCGCGTCAGTAAAATCTGCGCCGGAAATTGCAGCATCAAAAAACCGAGTTCGAGTCATAATTGCCTCGGAAAAATTAGCATTCATCAAATTAGCGCCGTCGAATGTAACTCTATCTGCCAAAGCACCGGAGAGGTTGGCACCTGACAAGTTGGCATTCAGCAAAACTCCCTTAGTCAAAATCGCATTAGTTAAATCAGCACCTTGAAAATTTGTTCCCCGCATTTCGGCTGCGACAAATGTTCCCCCCGCTAAATCCGAGTTGGAAAAATCGCGATCGGACAAATTAATATTTGTGTAATTAATATTTGTTTTCGGCAGGGCAAATGCCGGAGTAGCACTCAGCAGCACCCACGCACAAGCCAACACTAAACTTAAAACCAGGCTCAGAACAATTCGGAAAACACTTTTCATGATGAGGGGAATGGGGGATTGGACATAGTTGAGTGTTGACTGTTAACTGTTGACGGTTAACTGCTGACTAATGACTAATTAAAATCGCTTTACCCAATCTTCGCCGACGCGAAGCGTCAAGTCAGAATTGATTTCACCCGTAGAAGATGCTTCAATTTTACCGCCGCCTAACTCTTTTTGCAGTAGATTCGCTGCCTCTAAATCGCCTTGCTGAACAATAATTTGACTTTGCCGCTGCTTCTCTGGCGAATCCTGCACTACAGATACATTAAAAAAGCCCTTTTTTGTGAGAAAGTCAGCAACATTTTTTGCGGTGGTCGGTTTGTTAGAAGCGTTTTGGACAGCTATTTTGAGGTTTCTGGGCAAAACAGACTCGGTTGGGTTGCGAAATCGTCCTTGGGCAAAATCCGGCACGCCCGGGTTTAAATATTGTGTCATAATGCGATCGAGACCGATCGCATCTACAATCCAATAACTCCTCAAATCGGTTTGTTCTGAACTAGAACTTCCGGGCAACATTACCATTTTAAAATTCTCTCGCTCCAATTGCAAACCAAAATTTGCCAGCGTCAATATTTCCTCATAATTTAGGTTTGTATCTACATATTTTTGCATCAATCGCACAATTTGTGGCAAGCGCACCAATACTGATGGACTTGCGAGGCGGTTCCGAATAGCTTGAATTAAAGATTGCTGCCGCTGAATGCGACCAATATCTCCTAAACCATCGTTGCGAAATCTAGCAAATTGTTCTGCTTGTTCTCCGTTGAGAGTTTGCCATCCCTTGGCTAAGTTTATTTTTAACTTTTGGGCGCTATCTGTATACGACATGGCGCGAGGTACAAATACCTCAACTCCGCCCACTAAATCGACTAATTCCCGAAACGCATTGCTGCTGACTCGCACGTATCGTTCTATTTTCGTATTGTTCAGCATACTGCTAACCAATCGCGTCGCCAAAGCTGCTCCTCCCCTGGCATTGGCTTCGCTAATTTTGCTGAAGGGAATTCCGGGAACTTCGACTTTAGTATCTCGCGGGACTGAAAGCAAACTAATAGATTTATCTCTAGGATCGAGGTGCAATAAGAGTATTGTATCGCTGCGACCGTTAAATATCTTAGGGCCATTGGCGGCAGCTTCCGGCACGCGGTCAATTCCCAATATCAAGATATTAACGGGCCGCGATAGGCGGTATCCAGAGCGGTTCGAGGATAGATAGTCAAAGCCAGTAGCCTCTAATACTCTATTGATAATTGGCGGTTCCACGGGAGCTAACAGAGCGGTAATTGCCCCCATTGTGGCGGAAATTGCCGCTGTGAAAACTAGGAAAAATAGTCCCACGATATACACAAAGAATTTAGGCTTTTTTCGAGATGTTTGATCGACTGGTTGAACAAAGTTTCTTTTAAAAATTGACAAGTTTTTCATTTACTTGCTGTTGGTTATTGCAGTTTTTCAGCTTTGCAGTAAAACTTGGGCGGTGCTTCTGGAAAGTATTTGAACATAGCCGGACACAGCCAGCCTTCGAGATTTTTCGATTCCCACCGATACCAGTTACCCCCATATTCTGCTTTCAACCACAGCATTTCTGCTTGATATCCGGGAAATGGATTGGCTGAAAATAAAAGTCGGAAACCTTGAGCGGCATTCGGAATGTCTGCGACAAGCGCGTTAATCATTTCGGGGACGCCCTGAACAAATGGTTCTCGGACAAGTCCGACTCGCTCGTCGTCAAAAACCCAGGTGTACTGTTCGCGATAGGGGTAAATTACCATCATGGCATTGGACATGGTATTTGCCTCTTTTCCTTTCCTTTTTTTTGTCTGCAAAAATGCAAGTGTGGATACATTATATTCGGTTGCGCGGAAGTTGTGCGCTATCCGCTTTGACAACCCTGTTTTAACTTAGGAATTTTTTTGGGTTATTTAAAAATTTTATTCGGTTTGGGCGGAGGGGCGAAGTTGAGGGCGATGGGGTTTTAGAGCAATTTTTTTTTGACTTTTTTATTTGAGGTAAATAGTAGCAAAATTCAAGAGGAATAAAGGTGATTTTTGGCAGGCTTTTTCCTCTTATTCTGCCTATTTGTATACCCTTACTACGTTTATAGTAAGGGTATACAAATAGTCTGTCTTCTCCCAAACTATGAGAACCGACACCCTAACTACAAACCTATAACTGTTTGTAGCTGCGTGTGATGTTTCTTTTGGGGAAGCTCCAGCTCAAATTCTCGTCAGCTCAACCAGCGCCTTAGCTAAATATTGATACTGCGGCAAAGTATTGTATAACTGAGCCGAAATCCTCACCAACTGCTTACTAGCAGTCGGCCAAGGAATCACCGGAACTTCTATTTTAAAAATCTCCCACAGCGCCTCTTGCAAAGGTGGAATTCCTCCCTTTGCAACCTCATCAGACTGGCCGTCTGCCAGAGGCACAACAGCCATCGAACCCACCATTTCATCAGGACAAGGCAGCGGCAAATCTAATTTGTCCGCCAATATTTTTCTCCCCGCCAATGCTAAAGCATGATTCTTTGCCCTCAATTCCGGCCAGCCGCCGCTCAACAAAGAACCCATAAAATCAATAGCTACAGGTACGCACAAATAGGGGCTAGGATCGACTGTCCCCATCCAGTCAAATTCTAATTGAAAGCGCGATTTATCAGCGCGCGGCGAGTTAGCACCGTGACTGATCGTAGTTGGGCGAATTGCATCTTGCTTGTCGCGCCGCACGTATAAAAAGCCCGCACCTTTGGGCGCGCACAGCCATTTATGGCAATTTCCCGTATAGTAAGCCGCGCCAATTTCATCTAAATTCAGTGCTACCATTCCCGGCGCATGAGCTCCGTCTACCAATACATCCACGCCACGGTTAGCTAACGCGCCCACTAACTGTTTGATGGGAAAAATTAAACCTGTTTGGCTCACAACGTGGTCTAATAAAGCTAACTTTGTTTGCGGTGAAACGCACTTAATTATTGCTTCAATAATTTGGTCGGGTGATTCAATTGGAAAGGGGACTTCTGCTACTATTACTTTAGCGCCTGTACGCTCGGCTACAAAATTAAGTGTATTGCGGCAAGCGTTGTATTCCTGATTTGTAGTTAGCAATTCGTCGCCCGGAGAAAAACAGAGCGATCGCAAAACAGCATTTACTCCCGTCGTGGCATTCGGCACAAACACCAAGTCATCCTCAGCCGCACCGAGATATGCTGCTAACTGATTTCTCGCATTATCCAACAAGGGTTCAAATTCCCGCAGAAGGAAGCGCAATGGTTCTCTTTCCAGTTGTTCGCGAAAAATGGTTTGCGCTTCGAGTACGGGAATGGGACAGGCCCCAAAAGAGCCGTGATTGAGGAAAGTTATATTGCGATCAAGCAACCAATATTGGTTAATCATTAGTAATTAGTAATTAGTCATTAGTCAGTAGTCATTAGTCAACTGTCAACCGTTAACCATTTTACCTTTTAATTGCTCAAACTCTTCTAAGGTATTGCAATTGGATAACATTACTGCTTCTGGTTCCCCTACAGGTAGAGGTATTGAGGAGATTTGATTTAACCACACTTGAAAGGAACGTCCCCCTTTGTCAATAAAACTTTGCAAGCTGGGCAGAGATTGTTGGCGGTAGAAGCCACACAAAGGCTCCCAGCGCGAATTTTGATAAGGCACAACTGCTAAAGTTGATGGGGAAAATTCTGTTAACTGACTTGCCCAATTCTGAATAATCTGGGCATCCAACAAAGGCAAATCGCAAGCTAACAGTAAAATCCACTCGGCGGCAATTTCTGTCAATCCCTGAGTCAATGCAACCAAAGGCCCGGAACCCGGATTGTACTCTACCAGAAATTGGGATGTTTCGGTTAAGGTCGATCGATAGCGATCGGGCCAAGCAGTCAGAACATAAACTTTGGGGGTTACAACTGCGGCCACTTCCAACGCCCGCTGCAATAGGGATTTGCCCTCAATTTCCAGTAGAGCTTTATCCTTACCCATCCGCGAACTTTGACCGCCTGCAAGCACAATTACAGCAATTTTATGATTAGTCATTAGTCAGTAGTCAGTAGTCAGTAGTTAGTAGTCAGTAGTCATCGCAAGAATTACCTGTGTTGAACAGGCAAGATGCCTGTTCCATAATAATTATTGGAGATGTCTGGTAGTCAGTAGTCAACTGTCAACTGTCAACTGTCAACTCAAAACACTAACGGCTTGGCTAACTTCCTCAAGTTTTTGCACGACTTGACCGCTACTTAATAAAGTTTCGGCCTCAATCAAACCCGAGTTTATATCCAAACAAACTCCGCTGCGCCACAGATAAAATCCGCCGTTCCAGATAGCGGACTGCATCAATTCCGAGGGTTTTCCCAGCAACACTTCCTGCATTTGTTTGAATAACTCTGGGGCTGATTCAAAGGCAGGATTTGTGTTGCTAAAACCGTAATCTCCGTGAGCTAAAAGCACTCGTTCAAACTCAGCGTCCGGCTTAGCAATGCCGATAATCGCAGTACGATCGCGCGGCAAATCGCAGCTTCCCTCCAATCCCTTAACTGTGGTATAATTTTTGATTCCGCGCAGCTCAAAGGCTTTTTGAAACATACCTTCTGTCGGCGGGTGGACGTAGCCCGATATAACGTTAACGTCGCCGATACAGGGACACCACATCAACTCCATTGTCGAAAAAGGTGGCCGTTTACCAATTTCGCGGCGGTAGGGAACTAAAGCGGTGGCTTGAGGAAAATGCTTGGGAAGGTAAACAAAACCCACACCCGTATTGTCAAAAACTTGCTGGACTTTTTCTAAACTCAGTTTTCCCCAATTCACTCCCAAACCGCGCCAAATTTCAATCAGAGGAATGCCTTCTTTCGTTGGCATTGTATCCCCCCCGTGCATGAGAGTTGGGACGCCAGAGGCTGCTAAAATTAGGGCGGTTATTGGGCTAATTGGAGCCGTGCGTGATCGCCCGTCGTAAGCAACGCCAAACACGGCGACGGTAGAGACGGAAAACCCTTTTTCTCGGTTTGGGGGGGCAAGCATAGGCCCCAATTCTTCATAAGCATCGAGCATTCCGGCTAATTCTTCCCCAGTGGGCCGTTTAATGCGGTGGGAAATCATAAAAGCTCCGATTTGAGCCGGTGTTGCTTCCCCCAGCAGCATCATCCGCGTGGCTGCTGCTGCTTCGGAGCGAGTTAAGTTTTCTCCTGTGTGTACTCCGCTGCCAATTTTTCGCAGCAATTCTCTAAATGCGTCACTCATAACTTTTAAAGTTAGTAATGGGTAGTTGGTAGTGGGTAGTTAGTAATTGGTAATTGATAGTTAGTAATTTGGTAATATTTGAATCCGTTTCAATTTAAAATTCCCAAAATTCAATTCAAAATTATCGAATTAACTCCCTGATTTTTCTAGCTTGATTAAATCAAATGGCGGCACAAATTCGCGTACCAGATTCCAGAAATGGGCGATCGGCGGAATTTGCATTCGATCGTGAGTTGTCACCAACACCACTTCGCGAGTCCAAGTGGGATCTGCTGCCAATTGACCGATCGTCGAAACCTTGGAATTTGACCGCTCTTGGGCGATCGACCGAATAGCTAAAGTGCGATCGCCCTTCGCGTCCACCAAAGCTGAATGCGGCAGCAAAGCAATCAACTCTCCCTGTCGCACCACACCCCGAAAAGCATCAAGAGTGTTCAGTTCCAAAACAGCATGAAGTTTAGCACCGATGCGTCCAAATTGTTCTTGCACCATCCGCTGCATTCCGTACCCATCCTTAAACACCACTTGCGGGTAACAAATCAATTCCGGCCAAGGTACTCGCTCGTACTGGGCCAGGGGATGACCCGCCGCCATCAACACCTCGATCGGCTCATTGTAGAGCACCTCAACCAACATTTCCGGGGCTTGAGTAAAATGGCGGTTGTTCATCACCACCGCTATGTCCACCAAACCGTCTTTGAGAACTTTCAGGGCTCGATCGCTTCCGAGGGAAGTCACCCGCAACTGCACGTCTGGATAGTCGCGGCAAAACTTTTGCAGCACAGGCGGCAAATAAGCAGCGCAAACCGAGTGAATCGCAGCCACGCAAAGTTCCGGCTGCTTTCCCGCCCGTAAGTCTCCCAATTCTTCAGCAGCATTTTGCCAAGTCTGACAGATTTTGCGAGCGTGAGGTAGCAGGCATTCCCCTCCCACAGTCAGTTTCGCGTGGGCCGTGCGGTGAAACAGCGACAAACCCACTTCCGCTTCTAATCCCTGCACTTGGCGGCTAATAGTCGATTGGGTAACGCCACACTTCCGGGCCGCTTGCTGAAAGCTACCAGTTTCAGCAACTGAAAGAAATGCTTGAAGCTGCTCTAAGCGCATGGAGGTTTAATTCGAGATGGTTTCAGAAATTTGACTGGAAGATAATCTGTGACATTAACCGATTTAGTAGCAGAATTTAGTAGACTTTGATACAGGTACAGATTAGTTTTGATTCCGAGGCGAGAGGGGGGGATGGTTCGCTCCAAGTATGAATCTGCTCCGGCAGGATTTCTGAGCCTCCAAGTAGAGGTCGATTCTCCTATGTTGAAGGGATTTCTGAATCGGCAAATTTATCAAAAAATAGATTCAATAAAGATGAATTTATCGAATCTTGCCAGCTTCTAGTTAAACCGTTTCAATGAACGGCACTCTAGTAATCCCTTCATCAAGTGCGCTCAATTGCTCTGTTTTTCCGTAAGTTGTGACTTCAAAAGATAGCACTGAGTTTCGTACCTCCTTGGGAATTATAGTACCTCACTCTCCCTCAACCTCTCAATAAATGTACGAATATTGCAGGCAGGTTAAAGCCTGCTGTGAACTTTGCTCCCCGGACTAAAATCACTTTTGTTTTATGTTTTTTTGTGTATAAACTAGAAATTAGCGGGTCAGCAACACAAGTGCAACTAGGATCGATCGCACAGGAAAGCCGAAATGCTGCCATTTATTAAGATTATGTCATTTAACCACAATTTTATTCCCCAAGATGGCTGTTGCCAGTGGCAACCCCAGTTGATGGGACTGCACGCGGTCAGCGATTTGTTAATTGCCTTGGCTTATTATTCAATTCCAGCAATTCTGACATACTATGCCCGGAAGCAGCGGGACGTGCCTTTGAGCAAGGGTTTTCTCCTATTGGGAGCCTGGTTTTTCTGCGGCGGGACAACTCACTTGATGCAAGTTTGGATGCTGGTGCATCCCAGCTACTGGCTGTCAAGTTCGATCGCCGCCGTTACCGCTATCATCTGTTTGTGGGCTGTAGCGTCCCTGATCCCCTGGGTTCCTCAAGTGTTGGCTTTTGCTGGGGCGGCCTCTTTACCAGCAAATACGGCGCTGGAAACTGAAAAGGTCGATCGACTGCAAGCCAACTCTGCTATTACAAATTCCGTCCCCTCCCTCACAACCGAACTCCAGCAAATTAACCAGCAATTGCTTGCAGAAATAACACAGCGCGAGCGAGTCGAAGACCTCCTGCTTGACACTGTAGACAAGTTGCAAGAAAGCGAAGAACGCTTCCGCGTTTTTCAGGAATTATCTCTAGACGGATTTAACGTATTCCGCAGCATCCGCGACGAATCCACAATTGTGGATTTTGAATGGGAATACGTCAATCCCGCAGCGGCCAAAATGCAACACCGTACCCCTGAAGAATTAACGGGCAAGCGATTGCTGCAAGTGCTGCCGGGTCATAAAGATAACAATTTGTTCGACCGTTACGTGCAAGTTGTAGAAACAGGAATTCCCCTCGAGACCGAGATTTATTACAACAACGAAGGTATTGTCGCCTGGTTTCGGATTATGACCGTTAAATTGGGCGACGGCATTGCTATTTCTTTTAGCGATATTACTGGGCGTAAGCAAGTAGAAGCATCCCTGCGCGAGGCGCTACAAAAACTCACTTCTCATTTTGAAAATACGCCCCTAGCGGTGATTGAGTGGGATGAAAATTTTCGTCTCAGCGGGTGGTCGCCGGCGGCACAGAAGATTTTTGGCTGGGAAAAAATAGAAGTTTTAGGCAAGCATTTTAGCGAATGGAACTTTATTTCTAAGGGCGATTTGGAAGAGGTAGAATCGGCAATTTATAGTTTAAAAAAACCCGAAAATCGCTGCAATGTAGTTCGCAACAGCAATTATAATAAGTGGGGTTCGTTGGTACACTGCGAATGGTACAATTCGGCTTTTTACAGCGATTCGGGACAGTTGGTATCGGTGCTGTCTCTGGTTTTGGACGTGACGGAACGCTTTAAATTTCTGGAAGTGCTGCGACAGTCTGAAGAGCGGTTTCGGATTGCTGCAGAAAGTGCCAGCGATTTGATTTACGAATGGGATATCGAAACCGGGATCGTGCTGTGGTTCGGTCACGTAGACGAACATTTGGAGTACGCAAAAGGCGGATTTCCGAGGACAAGAGCAGCTTGGAACAGTATTTTGCACCCGATCGACCGCGATCGAGTTTTGGCCGCGGTCGATGGGTATTTGAGTGCGCCAGACAGTTCTGCCACCCCATTTTTTCAGGAATACCGCGTTCAGTGCCAGCGGGGCCGCTTGCTCCACTGGATCGATCGAGGCAAAGCAGTGCTTGACAAACAAGGTAATCCCTGTAAATGGATCGGGGTTATTAGCGACATCACCGCTCGCAAAGAGGCCGAAGAACAGCGGAATTGGGCATTGGCGCGGGAACAGGCCGCTCGTCGCGAAGCCGAAGCCAGCGAACAGTTGTACCGCGTCCTCGCTGAAGCCATCCCACAAATAGTTTGGACTGCCAGAGCCGACGGCTGGCTCGACTACTACAACCAGCGCTGGTTTGAATATACTGGCTTGACACTGGAGGAAACTCAAGGCTGGGGGTGGCAGCTAGCCCTGCATCCCGATGACTTGGAAGATTCCGTAGAAAGCTGGAAGACCTCGGTGGAGACAGGGAAGACTTACGAGGTGGAATACCGCTTTAAACGGGCATCTGACGGGGCTTACCGCTGGCATTTGGGCAGGGCATTGCCCGTGCGGGACACTGAGGGGAAAATTCTCAAATGGTTCGGGACTTGTACTGATATTGACGATCGCCAGCGATCGGCCCAAACAGCCTATTTTAACGCTCAAGCTTTGGCTTTGCTGTCGTCGGCTTCCCTGGATTACGAGAAGGCGCTGCAAGGTTTGGCAGATTTAACAGTACCGGGGCTCGGGGATTGGTGCTGCGTGCATTTGCTTGATGCAGACGGCTCAATCCGCTTGCAAGCAGTTGCTCACTCAGATCCGAGCAAAGTCGCTCTGCTGCGGCAAATTGATCGGCGTATGCCACTAGACCCCCAGGGACGGCACGGAGTAGCAAAGGTGCTGCGGACTGGTGAGTCGAAGCTCTACCCAGAAATACCGGAATGGGTGATCGAAGCGGTTGTGCCGGACAAGGAACTGCAGTTGGTGCTGCGATCCCAATCCCAGGTGCTGTCGGCAATCTGCGTGCCGCTGATCGCTCGCGGGCGGACGCTGGGAGCGATTTCGTTGCTGTGCGGGGAGTCGGGCCGTCGCTGCGGGCAGGAGGATTTGGTTTTGCTGGAGGATTTGGCGCGGGATGCGGCGGTGGCGATCGACAATGCGCGACTGTACCGGGAAGCAGCGGAGGCCAACCGGATTAAAGACCAGTTTTTGGGAACGCTTTCTCACGAGTTGCGGACGCCTCTGAACGCGATTTTGGGCTGGGCCCAGATGCTGCGGCAGCGCCAGATGAGTCCGGAAAAAACGGCTGTGGGTTTGGAGACTATTGAGCGAAACGCGCGGTTGCAGACTCAGATGATTGAGGATTTGCTCGACGTTTCCCGGATTGTGAGCGGCAAAGTGTGTTTGAAGCTGTTCCCGGTGGATTTGGTGCGGATTGTAGAAACGGCGGTGAAGGCGCTGACCCCTGATGCTGAAGCTAGGGGAATTGAATTGGTGAGTTTTTGTGCCGAAGGGGTGAGCTTGGTGAGGGGCGATGCTACTCGTTTGCAGCAGGTAGTGTGGAATTTGCTCTCGAATGCTATTAAGTTTACGCCCCCGTCGGGTCGCGTGGAAATCACGCTCTCAGAGGATGGGGAAGCGGGAGCAGGGGGTGGCGCCATGTTGTCTGGGCTGTCTCCGGTTCACTCTGTTTCGATCGTTGTCAGCGATACGGGAATTGGCATCAGCAAGGAGTTTTTGCCCTTTGTGTTCGATCGCTTCCGCCAAGCTGACAGCACTTCTACGCGCAATTACGGCGGCCTGGGACTGGGATTGGCGATCGTCCGCCATCTCGTGGAACTCCACGGCGGCAGTGTCTGGGCCGAAAGTCCTGGGGAAGGACTCGGCTCGACTTTCGGAGTGCGGCTGCCAATTTAGTCAGTTGTCCGTTAACAGTTAACTGTTGTTATTGGTTACTGGTTATTTGTTTTTTTAATACCAGGACTCTGCTCTTGAGTGTAAGATTCGTTGGTAAAATAGTAATGGCTGTGCGGTTCGTTTTTAGGACTTACTCCATTCACCACTAAGCCCAGAACGTGCTGATTTGATTTCTTCAATAGCTCCTTCGCAAAAGCCACAGTACCAGAGTGAAGAACTCCAGGTCGCACTACCAATAAAATCCCATCGGCTTTATTCCCGAGAATCAGAGCATCAGCAGCAACATTCAAAGCAGGAGTATCAACGATCACGGCATCATAACTAGCCGAAAATTGCTTAATTAATAAAGTGAGCCGCTGCGAGTCCAGCAGAGCCATTGGATTAGGCGGAATTACACCGCAAGTCAGCACATCTAAATTATCCATAACTTGTGCGATCGCATCCCCAAATCCAGCTTGTCCGACTATCACGTTGCTTAAGCCTACTTGATTGGGAAGTTCCCAAATCCGATGTTGAACAGGACAGTGCATATCGGCATCTACCAGCAAAACCTTCCGTCCTAATTGAGCTATAGCTACAGCCAAATTAGCGGATACAGTAGACTTGCCTTCTTGCGGTAGCGAACTACTGACAACAATCACTTTCAGCTCTTTATCAGAACTCAGGAACCTCAGATTTGCCTGAAGCATTCGGTAAGCAGCACTGCTCGAAGTATGAGGACTATCTCTAACAACAATCTGTCGAGGAGATAGCTCTAAATCCTGCGCAGCAGACTTAAGTCGCCAGGAATTGCGCCGAGGATTTTTTTCAGCCTTTCTATGAAAAGGAATCACCCCCAACAAAGTAAACCCAAATAATTCCCTCGCCTCTTCAATAGTTTTGACAGACTTATCTTGAGATTCTAAAAGCAGCGCCGCACCTATAGCAAGCAGAGTTCCCAAAAAACCGCCCGATACCAGCAATAAAGACTTGCGAGAACGCGCTGGTTCCTCCGGAACACTCGGCTTTTGGATAATCCGAGCATTCCCCACTTGCTGATTTTCTGTAATCCGAATTTCCTGGAGTTTTTTTTGCAATTCCTGATAATCCGCTTCCGCTTCTTGAAGTTTTCTTTCTAGTTCCCGCTGTTCCTTCTCTACCTTCGGCAAAACTTTTACCCGCTGCTTGTAGGCAGCTAGAGCATTGGAGAGAATAGTAACTCGCTCTGCCAAACCCTGGCGCTCTACATCTACCTTAATAAATTCTTCGATCAGTTTTTGTTTCACCTCTCCTATTTGTAAACTTTGATTTGGCAACGGCTGTTGGCCACCTAAAACTTGTTGTATTTGTTGGTCGAGTAAAGCTTTTATGGTAGCTTTTTTAGTTTCTAACCTAGTTATTATAGGCGAATTATCCAGGTAGCGATTTTGCTCAGTTGCTAACTGACGCTCTATTTGTTTGTACTCTTTCAGAGCTTCCTGTACAGTGCTAGATTGGCTGAGAGTGCTGGCAGCCAATGCTTGCTGGGGATTCATTTGTAATTCGTCTTCAAATGCTTTGGACTTAGCACTGGCATTGAGCAAATCCGACTTAGCTTGGTCGATTTTACTTTCTAGTTCCGCCATAACTGCTACTGCTGATTTAGCTTCTTCGTCAAGATTTACAACTTTATTATCCTCTTTAAATTTCCTCAATTGGGCCGCTGCTTTCCGCATAGCTTGGTCGGAGTTAGGCAGTTTCCTTTCAATAAACTGTCGAACAGACACAGCTTCTAAGCGATTCACTTTTTGATTGTTATCTATATAAAAATTCATCATAGTTTTTACGACATCTGCTGCTATTTTAGGGTTTTTGTCTTTGTATGAAACCGTTAGGATATCAGCGCCCTTAATAGTAGCTACGGTCAGCTTCTTAAAAAAATCTTTGGTTTTCAGGGGATTATTTTTTTCGTCTTTTAACTGAAGCCTATTTATAGTTTTTTGGATAATTTCGACAGAACGAATCAGTTCTATCTCGGTAGTCAGAGGGTTGCTTTGCTCCGCCGCAGGAGTCAACTCTCCGATTTCTTTGCCCAATTCTGTTAAAGCAGACCCCGGAGTCGTTTTCTTAAATAACAGCTTTCCTTCTGCTTCATAAACGGCTTTTTCCTGCAGCGTGCCGTAGGTGGTGAGTGCAACAACCGAGGCAAATACAGCTAAGGCTGGCAGCCACCGGCGCTTCAAAATCTGCCAGTATTCCTGAAATCCAATACCATTTTCAGTTGATTCCATTAGTTACTCCCGAAAAATGATTTTTTGTAAACAGTAACACTCTAGGCTCTTCAACTCGTTATTGAGGATATATATTGTATCACTTAATTCAAGCACTGTCCTGGTTTTTACAAATTTTGTGATCGACATCACAAAAAAAAATACTTTTGTTAAAAAGAAGTAAAGAATTATAAATTTACGAGCAATCAAACCAGTATGAGAATAAGATAGACACAGCATTAAGATAACAAAACTTAATACAATAAAAAAAATTAAAAATAGGAGGCGGGAAATATTCTTGGTAATCGCCTTAATGATATCACTTGAGTGATGCCCGAGTAAAAGAAAGGGTGATTAATTTCAGCGGTCAGGGTGGTCTAATAAAAATCCCTCAGCATTAGTAGGTAGTAGATAGAGTTTTAGTAAAGTTTTTGTGTAATAGAGTATGATAGATATGATCAGAAAAAAAATTAGCAAAGTGTTGGTGGGGTTAAGAACCCGTCATTTTTTGATAATCGATGCAATTTGTTTGGCGATCGCACCGTTATTGGCTCTGGAAATTCGTTTAGATGGCATATTGAATCTGGCTCCCTACTTACAGAGCCTAGCGGTAGTTACAGTATTATTTTTAGCAGTCAAGCTTACAGTATTTTATGGCGGCGGCTTGTACAAGCGTTACTGGCAGTATGCGGGTCTGGAAGAAATGGCACAAATAACGATGCTGATAGGTATATCCCTAGCAGTGGAAATTATTTTCTTCCAACAACTCTACCAGCTAAATAATTCGCCGATCGCAAATCTGCCACGCTCGCTGCCGCTACTAGACGCTATCATAAGCTTTTTGTTAGTTGCAGCCATTCGTTTCAGCATTCCAGCCCTCGAAAGATGGTACCAAAAACCGTGGAAAGTTCAGCAAGGCGATCGGATCCTGATAGTCGGTGCAGGCAGTGCAGGCACATCTATGATGCAAACGATGCAGAGGAGCCCGGAGGTAGGACTCGATCCAATCGCTTTCGTTGACGACGACCCAAAAAAAATCACCAAGCGGATTCGCAAACTAACTGTAGTCGGCAATCGTTATAGCATTCCCGAAGTAGTTCGATCGCTAAATATCGCCAAAGTAATAATTGCCATCCCCTCAGCTCCGGGAAAAGAGATTAGGGAAATCGTAGAAATTTGTCAGTCAATTGGAATTCCCACCAGCACCCTCCCCGGCCTCAATGAAATCATCCAAGGTGGTGTCAGTTTAGGTAGCCTCAGAGAAGTACAGATTGAGGACTTGCTCCGCCGCGAACCCATTCAAACCGATGTTGAGAAAGTCTTGGGATTGATTGGAGGCAAGAAAGTTCTCATTACTGGTGCGGGCGGCTCCATCGGCAGCGAACTTTGTCGGCAAATATTAAAGTGCGCTCCTACGGAAATCATCATCGTCGGACACGGAGAAAATTCTGTATTCAACATTCAACAAGAATTAGGAAAAGTCCTGTCTGAACTCAAAAAAAACAGCCAAACCCAAACACATATTACTCGCGTGACAGCCTTTATGGCCGATATTCGCTTTCGCGATCGCTTAGAGTACCTTTTTATAACAATAAGACCAGACATCATTTTTCATGCGGCAGCTCACAAACACGTACCCATGATGGAATTAAACCCGCCGGAAGCGATTACTAACAATGTGCGGGGCACGAAAAATCTGCTGGATCTGGCATTGAAATACAATGTGGAACAATTTGTGATGATTTCCACCGACAAAGCGGTGAATCCAACTAGCATTATGGGAGCTAGCAAAAGAGTTGCCGAAATGCTGGTGTTGCAAGCAGCCAAAAAAAGTAAAAACCCGTTTGTAGTGGTTCGTTTCGGTAATGTTCTTGGCAGCAGGGGTAGTGTCGTACCTACTTTCCAGCGACAAATTGCTGAGGGCGGGCCGATCACAATTACCCATCCAGATATCACTCGCTATTTCATGACAATTCCCGAGGCTGTTCAACTGGTTTTGCAGGCGGCAGTCATCGGCAGTGGCGGGGAAGTATTCATGCTTGAGATGGGGGAACCAGTTAGAATTTTTGATTTAGCAAAAGATTTGATTCAGCTCTCAGGATATGAAGTGGGCAAAGACATAGAAATCGCGTTTACAGGGCTGCGGCCGGGAGAAAAATTGTTTGAAGAGCTGTTTATTCCGGGCGAGAAATACAACCGCACTAAACACGAAAAAATTCTCAGTCTTGGCAATGCCAGCCGCCTAGTCAAAGAAAATATTGACCAGGAAGTAGAAGCCCTTTGTCAAGCGAGCGATCGCAATGATGAAAATTTAATTGTTTCAATGCTACAACATTTAGTGCCTGAATATGTACAAGGGTATTCAACTACCAATTTGCACGTCAATAAAGCCCAAAAAACAACCGCTGTGGCAAAGATTAGCAGTGCAGGAGCTGTTCAGTTAGAGAATGATTTACGGATGGCTCTTGCCAATGAGGAGTTTCGGATGCACTATCAGCCGATCGTCTGCCTGGAAACCTCTCAAATTAGTGGTTTTGAAGCGCTGTTGCGCTGGCAGCACCCGAATCGAGGTTTGCTTTGGCCAGACGAATTCCTACCAGCTGCAGAAGAAACTGGCTTGATTGTTCCTATTGGCGAGTGGGTGCTGCGGCAAGCTTGCAGCCAGATGCGGGTTTGGCAGTCGCAATTTCGTCTTGACTCTCCTTTAACAGTCAGCGTGAATCTGGCTAGCCAACAGTTTTTCCACGCTGACTTAATCGAGACGATTTCCAAAATATTGAAGGAAACACATCTCGATGCTCCGAGTTTGAGGTTAGAAATTTCTGAAGATGTTGTGACGGAAAATTCCGAGTTGGCTGGAGCTGTTTTTTTCAAACTTAAAACTTTAGGGTTGCAAGTACAAATAGACCACTGCGGTCTTAGTGATGTATCCTTAACTCACCTTTACCAATTGACGCGGCTGAAGTATGGGAAATTCGACAGTTTGAAGCTAGATTGCTCTCTAGTCAGCGGGCTGGATGCTAGCAACCCCAACTTAGAAGTTCTTCATAAAATTGTTGCAATCACTCAAGAGTTAGGTATGGACATGATTGCCACAGGAGTAGAAACGAAGTGGCAAATAGCTCAGCTAAAATCCCTGGATTGCGTCTACGGACAGGGATACTTTTTCTCGGAGCCTGTGGAAGGTGCGGCGGTAGGGAAATTGATTAGGGCTAAGGTTGCTCAAAATTAATGGGGCATTTGTGAATAACTTTGCAATGGGAAATACACGATAGGAAATCCACCACTTAGCAAGCAGGTAATTAGCTAGTAATGCAACAGTTGAAACCACTAACATTACGCCGAAATTTTTCATGGACTTTCACTGGACACCTCGTTTATGCGGCTTCCCAGTGGGGGATGTTGGTGTTGCTTGCTAAATTGGGCAGTCCTGAAATGGTGGGTCAATTTACCTTGGGTCTGGCGGTGACAGCGCCTGTGATCATGTTTAGCAATCTCCAATTGCGTCAGCTCCAAGCAACAGATGCCAAAGGGGAGTATGTTTTTAGCGATTATCTGGGTCTGAGGTTAATTGCAACCGCGCTAGCACTCTTGATAATTGCCGGAATTACGCTCAAAGCTGGATATCGGTGGGAGACTTCGCAGGTGATATTGGCGATCGCCCTGGCAAAGGCTTTTGAGTCGATCAGCGATGTATTTTACGGCTTGATTCAACAACACGAACGGATGGATCGAATTGCGATCGCCTTGATTATTAAAGGGCCTTTGTCGTTATTACTTTTAGGCATCGGAGTTTCTCTGACTGGGAGTGTTGTAGGGGGAGCGATCGGATTAGCAGTTGCGTGGGGTTTAGTCCTATTCGGCTGGGATCTTCGCAATGGTAGATTAATTTTAAAGAATTCTTCGCAGGGGAGAGATCGAGAAGATTTATTAGTGGTCGATGCTGAACCTGCAAACAGCCAAAATCCCTTGTACCCCCGCTGGGAGGGAAAAACTTTGGCCAAGTTAGTTTGGCTGGCTTTACCTCTGGGTTTGGTGATGATGTTAATTTCCCTGAATACTAACATTCCTCGATACTTTCTCGAGCGGTATTTGGGCGAACGCGAACTGGGGATTTTCTCTGCAATATCTTACCTGATGGTAGCAGGGAACATGGTAGTCAGTGCCCTAGCGCAGTCTGCTAGTCCGCGGCTGGCAAAATATTATGCAGCGGGAAATAGCACTGCTTTTCGCACACTTTTGTTTAAGCTGGTGGGGGTTGGCTTGATGTTAGGTGCGGGAGGCGTTTTTGTCGCTGTTGTTGCCGGCAGGCAAATCCTAACTTTACTCTATAAACCGGAGTATGGCGAGCGAGCTGATTTGTTCGCCTGGCTAATGGTGGTTGCAGGTATTAGCTATGTGTCATCCTTCTTGGGTTACGGGATGACGGCAGCTAGGTACTTTCAAGTGCAAATGCCTTTGTTTGCTTTAGTGACAGGGGCTTCTGGGCTCGCTTGTCTTTGGTTAATTCCGACGATGGGAGTGCAAGGGGCCGTAATCGCGCTGATCGTTGGGGCGATCGTTCAAGCAGTTTTTAGTTTTGCAGTGATTGCTTATGCAGTATACAGACTCGACAGATATCAAGGAACAAAATCAAATATTGACTAAGCAGCGTCCCATCCGTATTCTTCATGTCGTCGGCGGAATGAATCGGGGCGGAGTAGAAACTTGGCTGATGCACGTTTTGAGACATATCGATCGCGATCGCTTCCAGATGGACTTTCTAGTTCACACTGAGAAACCCTGTCCTTACGATGACGAAGCTTGTGCTCTTGGTAGCAAGATTATCCCGTGCCTCTCTCCGTCAAAACCTTGGCTTTACGGTCGCAACTTTAAACGAATTCTACGCGAATACGGGCCCTATGACATTGTTCACAGTCATGTCCACCACTTTAGCGGTTACGTTCTCTATTTGGCGAAACAAGCAGGAGTACCTGTCCGCATTGCCCACAGCCATAACGATACCTCTGCAATTGATGCCAAAGCAGGATTAAATCGGCAGTTGTATCTAAGTTTAACCAAATGGTCGATTTCCTGGTGCTCAACAGTTGGTCTGGGATGCAGTTGTAATGCTGTAGCGGATCTATTCGGTGCAGCTTGGAAAACTGACACCCGCTGGCAGGTGCTTGACTACGGCGTTGAGCTGAAACCGTTCTACGATCAGGTAGATTCGATCAGCGTTCGCGCTGAATTCGGCATTCCTGCCGATGCTTTTGTGATCGGTCATATCGGCAGATTTGAAACACAAAAAAATCATCTGTTCCTGCTAGAAATTGCAGCAGAAGTTGCGAAACAAGAAGTGAAAATGCACCTGTTGCTGATCGGAGACGGTTCACTGCGTTCGGATATCGAACAGAAAGTTGTGCAAATGGGTTTGAGCGATTGCGTCACCTTTGTCGGCAATAGGTCTGACGTACCCCGACTAATGTTAAAGGCTGTAGATGTATTTCTATTTCCATCCCTCCACGAAGGTTTGGGCTTAGTATTAATCGAGGCACAAGCAGCCGGACTACCCTGCATTTTCTCAGATGTTGTTCCTGAAGAAGCTGATTTAGTCAGACCTCTGCTGCAACGAATTTCCCTGTCGAAACCCGCATCAATTTGGGCAGAAGCGGTTATGTCAGCAAGAAGCGACGCATCCGCAATTAGCCAAAGAGATGCCTTAGCTGTCGTTGAAAACAGCCATTTCAATATACTAACCAGCGTCAAAAAGCTGACAGAGGTTTACGAGGCTAATCTCTCCAACTCCTGAGATCAATCCCATCGGATAGCTCGTCTTAAATCACTTATTCAATTTATGCTAATACAAGTCATTATAGTTATCGCGCTATCTGTGCTATTTGGTGGTACATCTCTGATTAGCTTGGGCAGTTATAATATTCCCCTCGATCCAGCCGTCCTCAAATTGCGCTATCTGTTAGTTGCCTCAAGTTTACTAATCCTCATCCTCATGTCCCCCTTTAAACAGTGGGGTTTCCACCGTCAAGCTCGACCTCTCCTCTTGCTGTGGATTCTATTCGGCTGCGGATTACTCATATCGGGACTTGCTAACAATGACACAACTATTTTTAGGGACGGATTGTGGCAAATGATTGCTGTACCGTTAATTCTGTTTAATGCTGTCCCAAAGGCGATGAAAGAAAATGCCAACTTGCTAATGGGACTGGGACTTTTCATCGGCCACATTCCCTATATTGTTACGTCTCTTGTGTCGCATCCTCCGGGGAATGGTACGCTGTATCGTGGGGTATTTGCCAACTCGAATCAAATGGGATTTACCTGTGCCACAATGTCTGCTGGTTTATTTATTTTGTTGATTGGTGCTTGGTCTGCAAAAAAAGATGCGCGGTATTTATTGCCGATATCTGCTGCTCTGTTGAGCCTTTTTGTGCTGATAATTTTAGCCAACTCTAGGACTTCAATGATAGTATGTTTTATCATGTTTTCTATGTTTTTTAGCCAGTTTGTAAAAAATCCCAAAGCAGTAAAAAGAATGATAGCGCTCGCCACTGTGGCTGTGACGGCAGTCTTGCTATTTGGAGGTGAACAAATTGAGGCTATGAATAAGAGTCTCAACAACAACTTTGAAGCTAAGGAAGGTTTGAGCGGAAGAGATCGCATCTGGGGACAGACATTAGATGAATCAGATTTACTGGGTCACGGCAGCAAATACTTTCAGTTAAACTTTGGACTGGGAGGACACAATACAATTATTGAAGTCATTGGACAAAATGGCATTATAGCAGCAAATTTGCTAGTCGCTTTTGCGATCGCCAGTTTTTTCTATACTTACGCCTATTTCAAAACTTATGCCAAAGAGGATTGTGCTGCGATCGCTCCCTTCCTGATTACAGTATGCTTCTGGTTTTTGTCTATGGCTGAAGGGATGTTTGGCTCATTAGGTAATGCCATGACACTTGCCTATATGCTGTCTATAGGTATTGTGATATCAAGGCCGCTCACCGGGAAAATGCAGCAGTAGGAAGGCAGAAGGTATCATTAAAAAAAAATATACTTCTGATTTGAATGATTTGTGACAATCAGCCCTGAATGAAAAACGCCGACATGAATCACAGAAACCCTAAAAATAATAAATTGCGAGGATTAACGCTATTCGCATCTTTCTTAATATCGGGAATTATTTTGGCTTTAGCTTATTCTCAGATTTTAAAGGTTGGCTCATCATGTCCTGCTGCTGTTGCCGCACCTATCACTCAAACTCCCAAAAACCAGCGAATAGTAGAAACTAGGGTTGACGGAACTACGGTGATTGACAACAAACCATTTTTTCCCTTCGGTTTCTATCATGTTTCCTGGGAATCGACCGCCCAAGAGCGCAAGTCGGCACTCCGCGACATCGCTGCTGCTGGATTTAACACAATTCACGCTTCGGCTACCAACCTAGATGATTATGGAGAATTTTTAGACGAAGCAGAGCGGCTGGGAGTATATGTTTTAACAGAGCAAAATTCCATCGGACTCCTGAATTTAATCAACGCCTTTAAGCAAAAACCAGCAGTACTCGGCTGGAGTATAGCTGACGATGTTGACAACGGCAAATGGAGTGTAGACAATCTGTTGAAATCTCACGAGCAAGCGAAGACAGCAGATCCCAACCACATCACTTATGTTAGCGGCTACTCAAATAAACTCCAGCAGTTTGCCAATTGTTCTGATGTCATTGCTAGGCAATCTTATCCGATTAAATGGAGGAAACCAAAAGAATTGCCTGCCACTTATTCTGACATATCAAATGCACGGGCAGCCGCTGCAAAATTCAATCGCTCCACTTATGCTAATTTACAAACATATAACTGGGACTTGCACCCTTCTAAAAAATACGAGGGTTCTCAAGCCCCTACATTTCAAGAAGTGCGAAATATGACCTATCAAGCTTTGCTTGCAGGGACAAAAGGGATTCTCTTTTACACTTATCACGATGAGGTTTGGCATTTGCCAGACAACCGGGATTTGTGGGAGGGAGTTAAATCTTTAGTGCCTGAATTGAAATCTATTAGTCCGCTATTGCTTGATGGAGAGTTCCAAAAAATTGATACCAAGATGTCGAATATAGTAGCGGGGGTATGGAGGCGCGAAAACCAAGCTGTCGCTGTTGTCGTCAACAGCAATTACGGGAAACCAATAGAAGTAGCACTTGAACTTCCGATCGCAGTTAGCGAAGCGCGCTCGATGTTTCAAAATCGACCTGCGGGTATGGCAGTCAAGGAAGGTAAACTTTTTGGGTCGATCGACCCTTTAGACGTTCACGTTTACAGACTTATTCTGTGACGATACCAGAGTGCCATGACCGATCGATGCGATCGCTATTGGCACAATGAATGACAGCAAACCACTTATGAATCCAATGTAGAAATGTTTTTGTTAAAGGAGTTATCGATTGTATGAGAGTAGTTGTAGCTGTTGAACACCGCTTTGTTCGCACGCCCGACGGGGCAGTGTGGACGCAGACAATGTTCGCCCATTCCTACTGGCAGCGTTACTTTGAGGTATTTGACGAGATCCTGGCAGTAGCCCGCGTGCGCGACGTACCTGAAGTGCCTTCTGACTGGAAGCGAGCTGACGGGGAAAGAGTTTCCTTTGCAGCAATACCTTACTATATAGGCCCGTGGCAGTACCTCTTGAAGGCCAGGCAAGTTCAGCAGGCTGCCAGAAAAGCTGTCCGCACAGAGGATGCTGTGATTTTTTATCTTTCTTCTCAAATTTCGTCCTGTATCGAACCGATGTTGCGCCGGAGGGGCCATCCCTACGGCATTTATGTCATCGCCGACCCTTACGACGTATTCGCTCCCGGCTCCGTCAAAAGCCCTCTGCGCCCGTTCTTCCGCTGGTTGTCGCCGCGTCGGCTTAGAGATCAGTGCGCGAACGCTAGCGCGGCTGCTTACATTACAGAAAAGGCTCTCCAGCGCCGATATCCGCCCGCTCCAGGGGTTTTTACCGCTCACTATTCGATGACGGAATTGCCGGATTCAGCATTTGTGGCAACACCGCGCTCGGGCTTTCAGGAAAAGCAGTCGCTGACCTTGATTACACTGGCGAGTTTGGCTCAACTTTACAAAGCTCCCGATGTACTCATCGATGCCGTTGCTGTTTGCGTCGCGGAAGGACTAGATATCAAGTTGGTTCTAGTTGGAGACGGCCAGTATCGTCAAAAACTGGAAGCGCGAGCTCAAGGACACGGTTTGGGCGATCGGGTTTGTTTCAAAGGTCAGTTGACTGCAGGTGATGCGGTGCGAAATCAGTTGGATCTAGCTGACATTTTCGTTCTTCCTTCCCATCAAGAAGGTTTACCTAGAGCAATGGTGGAAGCAATGGCGCGCGCATTACCCTGCATCGGTTCAACAGTGGGCGGCATCCCAGAACTGCTCCCCCCGGAAGATTTAGTACCCCCCGGTGATGTAGCAGCTTTGGCGAGCAAAATCCGAGAGGTGACGACTAACCCGGAACGCATGGCTCGGATGTCGGCCCGCAATTTGCAAAAATCCATAGAGTACCGCGATGAAGCCCTCCGCGAGCAGCGAAATGAATTTTACCGCTACGTGCGAGAGATGACTGAAGCTTGGTTGGAGCAAAAAAACTAGGATTGTCTCAATTTTGGTCAGATTTAATAAGCGATTAATTTTATGCCGACTAGCGTTTACGAGGAAATTGAGGAGCCATCATGAAGAGCCTGCTAATTATCACCACTATTCCATCTACTCTTAAATTTTTCCTGCCTCTAACCGAGCACCTACGCAGTCAAGGCTGGCAGGTGGATGCAATGGCAAAAGAACTTTCTACTAGCGAGGAATATGCACATTTTTTCGATCGCGTTTGGGATATTGAGTGGTCGCGCAACCCCCTAGATCCCAAAAACTTGCTCGCGGCTCCCCAACAAATTCGTCAGGTTTTTGCTCAGCAACAATACAATTTAGTAAATGTTTCCACGCCAGTAGCTGCTTTTGTTGCCCGCTATGCTCTTAACAATTGGAGAAAGCAGGGAAAATTCAAGGTAATCTACACTGCTCAAGGTTTTCACTTCTACCAGGGAGGCGCACCCCATAAAAATGCTATATTCTTGGGACTAGAAAAGATTGCTGGGCCTTGGACAGACTATTTAGTAGTAGTGAATCGGGAAGATGAGTACGCAGCAAAGCGCTATAAACTCATTTCTCCCGATCGAGTTCGTTATATCCCCGGAACAGGTTTAAATCTCGATCGCTTTAATCCCCATGCTATTTCCGAAGCTGAAATAATGGGAGTACGTCAAGAGTTGGGATTAGCCCCGGAAAACTCTTTGTTTTTGTCGGTAGCTGAATTTATTCCCCGCAAACGTCCTGGGGATATTTTAAAGGCATTTGCCCAACTCGGTCGGCCTCAAGTACATTTAGCCTTCGCCGGAAATGGACGAATTTTCCAGGAAATGCAGCAACTCGCAGCCAAGTTAGAAATTCAAAACCAAGTGCATTTTTTGGGGCGACGGAGGGATATCCCAGTTTTAATGCGTGCGTCTGTAGCTACTTTGATTGCTTCTGCACACGAAGGACTTCCCAATTGCGTGATGGAATCTTTGTGCATGGAAACCCCTGTCATTGGTACAGAAATTCGCGGCACTCGCGATTTATTAGTAGACGGAAATGGGCGGCTGGTAAAAGTGGGAGATATCAACGGAATGGCTGAAGCAATGGCATGGATTTTAGATCGTCCAGACGAAGCTCAAAAGATGGGGAAGCGCGGACGAAAGGATATGGTTAATTATGACGCGCCACAAATCATAAAGCTGTACGAAAGTTTGTATAGCGAGGCTTTGTCTGAGAACGCATCAAGTTCTACACGCTGGTAAAATCTTTGCGAATACGCAAAAAAGCCAGAATTTTTACCGAAAAATCAACAAGGTTAGAACTTATGGATGCTTTCAACATTCTTTTCACCAGTGCAGGCAGAAGGGTAGCACTAATTCAATTGTTCAAAAAAGTTTTGAGCAATCTAGGAGTTCCTGGCATTATTGTCACGACAGATTCTCAGAAGAATGCTCCTGCTGCTTTCGCGGCTGATGTTTCAGAACTTGTGCCCCGCATTACTGATGCCAATTACATCAATATCTTGCTAGGAATTTGTCAAAAGCATCAAATTAAGCTGCTGATTTCGCTGATAGACCCGGAACTGTATTTGCTCTCGCTTCACCGACAAAAATTTGAATCGAAAGGCGTTACCCTACTCGTCTGTTCTCCTGAAACCAATGAGATTTGTTATGACAAACGTAATACTTTTAACTTTTTCAAAGAGATTGGTGTTCCCACCCCTGAATTGTTAGACGGAGACAAGATTCTGGCCGATCCTAACGCTTGTTATCCTTTTCTGATTAAACCTGCGAACGGCAGTTGCAGTGTGGGAGTAAATAAGGTCACAAATGCTAAAGAGTTGGAATTTTTTAGAGGGTACATTGCTAATGCGATTATTCAGGGATTTCTCATAGGTGAAGAATACACATTAGATATTTTAGTGGATTTTCAAGGAAAGGTGCGATCGGTGGTTCCCCGGCTCCGCATTGAAACCAGAGCTGGGGAAATTAGTAAGGGGATAACCGTTAAAAATCTCGCCTTGATGGAGGCTGGAAAAAAGGTGGCTGAGTCATTGCCCGGTGCCATAGGCTGCATTACGGTGCAATGTTTTTTGCTCGCCAGCGGTGAGATTAAATTTATTGAAATTAATCCACGATTTGGCGGAGGATTTCCTCTCGCATTTGAAGCCGGAGCTAATTTCCCTCTCTGGATTATCGAAATGGTTTTGGGGAAGAACCTTGAAATTAAAATTGACGATTGGCAGGATGGAGTTGTCATGCTGCGGTACGACGAGGCAATTTTTGTAACAAAGGAAATGATCGCAGGATAAAAGTTACCGTCTTTGATGTAGATGATCCTCTGTTCCCCGAACGCGAATTTTTGCGGAGCGGATTTCAAGCAGTCGGGGAGTGGATACTAAATAAATATGCGGTTGCGGGCTTTTTTGAAATCGCTTGGAAGTTTTTTGTACCAGGAAACCGAGGCTAAATTTTTAATTTAGCTTTAGCAGAAATTAGCATTGAGAATGACCCTCCCATAATTCAGGAGAGCATCCCACTTTATCGACAACGTAAGCCGCAAATATCTCTGTATAGCGAGGCTCGGCGCTCAACTATTTTAAAGGTAACAAGAAACTAGGCGCGATCACAAATGGCTACCTAACAACTCAACGCAATAAAGTAGAAGCATTGCACATAGCAAAGAGTTGTGATACTATCATTGACAGCGATTAATACGGTATAAAAAACTGGAATTGCCGCCCAGTACCCTACTACTTAAAAGTGAGGAAATTCAGGGGGTTTCAAGGCTTAAAATGCGTCGATGTAGGAGATAGTCCTCACCAATATTTCGTCACGGCCAAGAAAGTGAGTTTGCTGACTGTTCAAATCGCTCGTCAAGATGAGAGTATGGCAAGACTCCACCAGCACCGGGCTATGAAGCCGATCGCACAATTCTTTCCTTGGCTGAACTAGAGACAATTTTATGATCGATTCATGAACTTTGTCTTGAGTGTGGTAATAATGCCGGTTCTGAATTTGGGGGCGATCGCGAATTAGAGTTCGTCTTTTAAGAACCTAAAGTTTAAAAATGTTCGTGAAGGAATTGACAGATTTTTTAAGCTCAAAAGGATGGTGATCATGAATTCAGAAGTTGCTTCTACCAAGAGTTTCAGTAAATACAGCAGACTGCTAAAGGCAATATTAGATAGATTAGTGGCTGCGATCGCGCTGGCAGTTTTCTCTCCCGTAATGTTAATGGTTGCGATCGCCATTTACATCCGCATGGGCAGGCCAATCTTTTTCTGCCAACCCCGTCCCGGTAAAAACGGTCGCGTTTTCAATTTCTACAAGTTTCGCACTATGACAAGCGATTGCGATGCTGATGGTAATTTGCTGCCTACCGAACAGCGTCTCATACCCCTAGGTCAATTTTTTCGCAAAACAAGTCTGGACGAACTGCCTCAACTCGGGAACGTTCTTAAAGGTGATATGAGCTTTGTTGGCCCTCGTCCTTTACTCGTAAAATACCTCGATCGCTATACTCCAGAACAAGCACGTCGCCACGAAGCTATGCCGGGAATTACGGGTTGGGCTCAAGTCAATGGTCGCAATGCTATTAGCTGGGATGCTAAATTTAAACTTGATGTTTGGTATGTCGATAATTGGACTCTGTGGTTAGACTTGAAAATTATGTTTCTGACAGTATTGAAAGTCTTGAAAAGAGACGGAATTAACCGAGAAGGCTATGCTACAGCCCCTGAATTCACAGGTCTTCTTGATGAGGGCAAAACTAGCAGTGATATTCGGTAGGGGTTCGTTTATTTAAGTCCGATACTGGGCAAAAGAACGGGCTAATGAAATTTTTCCGGAATTAAGGGGTCTAAACCCCTGTCCTTCTATGACGGCTTTTAATTTATCAATAAAGTTTGTAGCAATTCCCAAAAACCTCTTCCAGGTAGTATCCTATAAGATAGGAGGTAAAAATGCTTTTTTTTGACTTCAAAACCTTAGAAAAATTAAATCAGTTTGCAGCCGTAGACGAAGCAATTCGTACCGATCAATTTGTCCGAAATAGCTGCATTAGGCTGTGGATGGATACCAAGGGTATAGGTAAAAGCGACCTGCAAAAACACTGTGCTGTACTCGCTCGTGATTTTCCGTTTGGCGGCGAACTTTTCCAATTCTACAAGTTTCGCACTTCGGAGGAGCGATCGCGACGCCGATGGTAATCTTCTCCCCGACGTACAGCGAATCACCGCCATCAGTAAATTTCTGCGCTAAACCAGTTTAGACGAACTTCCCCAACTCTGGAACGTTCTTAAAGGTGATATGAGCTTTGTTGGCCCTCGCCCTTTGCTGCTAGAATACTTGGAGCGTTATAGCCCGCAACAAGCACGCCGTCATGAAGCTAAACCAGGTATTAGGGGTTGGGCGCAGATTAACGGTCGCAATGTTATTAGTAGGGAAGAGAAATTTAACCTAGATGTTTGGTATTTCGCTCACGGGAGTTTGTTGCTTGACTTCAAAATTCTCTTGTTAACTCCCATAGAAGTCATAAAACATAGAGGTATCTCCCATCCCAACCAAGCAAGTATGAATGAATTTTCAGGAAACAGGAAGTCAAACGAGTAGAGGTGAGGCTATATGAATACCTATTTGTATGGTTGCGGCGGACACGCCAAAGTTATTATAGATATTTTATCTCGCCAGCAACAAGTAATTACCGCAATTGTTGATGATAACCCACCGCGAGGAATTACAGAAATTTATGGTACTCCAATCTACTTAGCAGCAGAAAAATTGATAAAAATCAATACTGAAAACAGTCAATGGATTGCTGCTATCGGTAATAATCGTACCCGTCAGTATATAACTCAGAAAATCACCAATCTGGGATATTCTTTCACAACGGCAATTCACCCTTCGGCACAAATTGCATTAGTAGGAGTTGAAATTGCTTCGGGTACCGTCATTATGGCTAATACTGCTATCAACAGTGAAACCAAAATTAACCATCACGTTATTATTAATACTGGTACAACTATTGACCACGATTGTATTATTGATGATTACTGCCACATCGCTCCTGGCTGTTCTCTTGCTGGTCAAGTTCGTTTGGGTAGAGGTGTTTTATTAGGTGTTGGTACTAAAGTTTGTCCAGGCGTAGAAATTGGAGACGGAACAACCTGTGGAGCCGGTTCAGTAGTTATTCACTCTCTGCCTTCCCATTGCTTAGCCTACGGTTGCCCAGCCAAAATTGTCGATCGTAATTACTTCCCGTAATATTTATTTACATCATAAATGTTACTTTACTTGCGTTATTTATATTTATGGGAACCATTTTATTGTGGCTGCTGTAGTGCTATAAAATTGATCGAGGGAAAATAATTTAAGAAATTAGCATTTTCAATAATTCATTATCAACTTAGCTGAAAAATGACAAAACAAATCCTCCTCTCAACACCTCACATGGGTTCCCTCGAACAAGAGTTCGTCAAAGAAGCCTTTGATACCAACTGGATCGCCCCCGTCGGCCCCCATGTGGATGCTTTCGAGCAAGAATTCTGCGAGGTAGTTGGCGCCAAACACGCAGCGGCTGTTAGTTCCGGTACCGCAGCTTTGCATTTGGCTTTACAATTAATTGGTGTCGGTTCGGGAGATGAGGTTTTTTGCTCTACTCTGACCTTTATTGCAACTGCTAGCCCGATTACTTATCTTGGCGCAAAACCTGTTTTTATTGATAGCGATCGCACTTCTTGGAATCTCAACCCCGATTTGTTCCGAGAAGCACTTGACAAACGAGCAAAAATTGGTAAATTACCCAAAGCTGTTGTAATCGTACACCTCTACGGTCAAAGTTGTGATATCGACCCAATTCTGGCAGCTTGTAATGCTTATGAAATTCCCCTAATAGAAGATGCGGCAGAATCTCTAGGGGCTACCTATAAAAACCGATCGCCTGGAAGCTTTGGTAAAATCGGCATTTTCTCATTCAACGGCAATAAAATAATCACCACTTCCGGCGGAGGAATGTTAGTTTCAGATGACCAAAAACTGGTAGAAAAAGCTCGTTTTTTGGCAACACAAGCCCGTGATACCGCTCCTCATTACCAACATTCAGCAATTGGCTACAATTATCGTCTCAGCAATGTTTTGGCGGGAATTGGTCGCGGTCAATTACGGGTTTTGGAGGAGCGAGTGGAAGCTAGACGACGCAATTTTGACTTTTACAAACAAGCTTTAGGAAACTTGCCGGGAATTGAATTTATGCCAGAAGCTGCTTTTGGCACAGCTACTCGCTGGCTGACTTGTTTAACGATCGCTCCGGCCGCTTTCGGTGCAGATAGAGAACAAGTTCGCCTAGCGCTTGCTCAAGAGAAAATAGAAGCGCGTCCGGTTTGGAAACCTTTACACTTACAGCCCGTATTTGCTGATTGCGAATGTTTGGGCGGTGCGGTGGCTGAAGAGTTATTTGAGTACGGGCTTTGTTTGCCTTCTGGCTCTAATTTAACTGATGAAGATTTAGAGCGGGTGACAAGTGCGATCGCCAAAATTCACAAAAAAAATCGATGATCTAGCCGCAGGAAGTTCGGCAACAGATTCTCTAACGGATGTAACGGAGGTCAGGAAGAAGAAAGATGCGATCGCTATTAGATCCCCGACTTTTTCAAGAAGTTGGGGAGTTGGGTTTTCTATATTGTGATTAATTTTCTTGCCATTCTTGCAGGGCGATCGCAATTCCCTGTTTCAATCTTGGTTCGAGATTGTCTTGCTTAACTAAGCTTTCTAATTTCTGCCTGACCTCGGCAGCACCTAGCTGTTTGATCGCTGCCATGCAGTGCAGCCTGACGCTGCTGTCTGCGTCGCCCAACATTGGAATCAGAGCATCTAGCCCTCTCATATCTCCTAATTTTCCTAAACCTAAAGCTAAAGATTTTTTGGTAACTGCCTCCTGCACGGCCGGATGACCGGTTTTCAGCAAATCAATCAGAATTTCAGCAGCAGCAGCTTTTAATTCATGCTTTTCTACTCGCCCTAAAACAGTGACTATCTCTTGATAAACAGTAGAATTTATGTTAGTAAATTGCGCCATTAAGGTTTGCTGCAAATATTCTAAAGCGACTGCGGTTTCGCTCCAGCTTAGGGCGCGCACAGTTTCGATTTGCAATTCAACCGGAGTTGTGGGTGAGCGCAGCAATTCAAATAAAGCAGCCGCTGCAGCATCGGTTTTCACTCGCCCGATCGCGATCGCCGCTTGCTGACAAACTTCTAATCGAATGTCCGAAAGCAACGGTTTTAGCAAGTTAACTAAATCTAATTCTGCGTCTAAATAGGCGCGCACCCCGAGAGCTCGCACGGCTTCTTTTCTGACTGCTGTCGCCGGATCTTTGAGTGCTGCTACCAGTACCGGCGGGATGCGGGAGTCGTGAAAGCTGCTCAGGGCCTCGATTGCGTGCGCGCGTACCGCAATTTGAGAGTCTCCGACTACGCTCAACAGCGGTGGGATGGTTTCGGTGCGCCGAATTTGGGCGAGTGCTGCTGTGGCAAACTGTCGCGAGTCTTCTTGGAGTAGGAGAGTTGCGAGGGATTCTATGGCTGTCGGGCCGAAATTCCCTAGGGTTTCGGCGGCAATTTGGCTCAATTCTTCGTCGGAATTTTTGACCAATTCTACTAAAGCTTGAATCACTTCCGGGCGATCGAACTTTCCGAGAATGCGGGCGGCGAACCACCGGGGTTCGGTGTCTGCGTCTTCGTCTTCGAGTACGGCAATTAAAGGTGCGATCGCGCCATTTCCCAGATTTGGCAATACTTTAGCAATTTCCCAGCGGTCTTGAAAATCTCCCCATTCTAAGGCTTCTATTGCTAAACTGACAGCTTGCTCTAAAATGTCTTGTTCCTGCGGCTTGCCGCCCTTGGCTGTCACTTGCTGCAAGCATTCGACTAACCCAGGCCAGTTTTGGTGATCGGCAGCGACTTGCGCTTTTTGTAAAAAATTATACATAATTTTAAATTAAGTTTGATCGAGAAGCGAGATTTTTTGCTGCTAGGTCAGAGCGCGAGAAAGCTACTTTTTACGAATCTTTTGCTACAATTATCCATTTTTTAACATTTTTGTCAATCCATCATAACTGGTAAAATGGAAGTAAAGCATTAATTTCATGCAGTTAAGGCATCAAGCTCTACTTTTTGTAATTTAAAATACGCAATCTTCCTAATTAAAAATCAACAAATGAAGAAAGCTCTACTTCTAGTAAACCAGCACTCCCGAAAAGGGCAAAAGCTATTATCTCAAGCCACTGTAGAATTAGAAGCACTGGGTTTTGAGTTAATGGTAGAATCTACCGACCACGCCCACCAACTTTCCGACACTATTCGTCGCTACCCAAATCGAGTCGAATTAGTAATAATTGGGGGTGGCGACGGCACTCTCAACGCTGCCATAGAAGGTTTGATAGACACCAAGTTACCCTTGGGTATTTTGCCGATGGGAACAGCTAACGACCTAGCCCGCACTCTGGGAATTCCTACAGATTTATCAGCAGCTTGTCAAGTAATTGCTAGCGGTAAAGTTCGGCTAATAGACTTGGGTTGGGTAAACGGCCAACATTTTTTTAATGTTGCGAGTTTGGGATTGAGCGTGCAAATTACCCAGCGGCTGACTAAAAATGCCAAGCAGCGCTGGGGAGTTTTAGCTTATGCTTTTACTGCTTTGCAGACAATTTTGTCAGCGCGACCGTTTCGAGCCGAAATTAAGGTAAACAACCAATTTTTTTATGTTAAAACTATTCAAATTGCCATTGGCAACGGCCGCTATTACGGCGGCGGCATGACAGTTGCCGAGGATGCCACAATCGACGACAGGCGACTGGATTTGTACAGTTTGGAAACAAAAAACTGGTGGGAAATCATTGCTTTGCTGCCGGCTATGAAGCAAGGCAATCATACAAGTCGGCCTAACGTTCGCACGTTGCAAGCTCAAGAATTTGAGGTTAATACTAGCAAACGCCGTCCGATTAATACTGACGGTGAAATCACAACTTACACCCCTGCCAAATTCCGAGTGATTCCCCAAGCTTTAGCAGTTATAGCTCCTTCATGACTCACAACTAATATAATTATGTTGTCGAACAAGCCGGGAAGCCTTTTCATATATTAGCTACGGGCAAGAGGCAGGTGCCACACTTAATCAGTTAATAATCGCCTCCAGCGCCATATTGCCACGCTTCAACTAATCGGTGAAAATAGTATTGCTGCTCCGGCGATAATTTTTTGACCTGCGGTTCTACTGCTTTCCCCAAAGGCTGCAATCCCGTATAAACCCCTAAATTTACATAATGAATCATCCAATCAAGCAAGTTGGCTATTCCTACCTGCGGGATAATTTTCATAACTAATGCGGGATGGCTTATTGCTGTTTTAAACAGGGTTTGGGACAAAGCCGGAAACAGCACGATATCTTGAAGAAACGGTTTGAGTACCGGTTCTCCCAACTCTTCCATTACCTGAAATACGGCAGCCAAAAGTTGATTGATTTGATTGGGGTCTATTTTTTGATTCATCGCAGCACTCATCGAACGCTGAAACAACCAGGTAACTGATAGATTCGGCTGGTAGGGTTGCAAAAGTGCCAGGGAATTTTTGTCGAGACTGTCGCTTGTCAAAGCTTCCTCAATTCCTAGAGTCAAGCGTTTGAGGTGGCGCACCATTGCGCCGAAACCGCCAAAGCTGAGGGGAGATTGGCTACCGCTGCTGTCTCCAACTGGGAGTATGCGATTCCAAGGCGTTTTTAGAGGACTTTGGCGATAGCAGGGGAAGAATCCGTAGAGTGCTCTTTGGAATTTCAACTGTTCGAGTTCGATGTTTTGATATTGGGGAAGTAAGCGCAAATACTCTTCAAATAATGTTTCTAAACTGAATCTTTCTGTGTCGGCGTCTATGTAGGTAAATAAGTAGGTGGTGCGGCCGTCTCTGGCTGGAAATGCTTCCCAAAAATATTGACACTGATTTTGCATTGGGGTGAAGGATGCAAATATGTCGCCGGTGTCGTTTTTGGGAAATCCTTGAGCGCAACTGCCGACTACTAAACATACGGCGTCGGGTTTTTTGCCTTGTCTTGCTTGGCGGACAATGGGGGAAAAATGTCCCATTGCGTCTAAAAATAATCGCGTTTTAAATATTTTTGTAGCAGGTTGTGTATCGGTATTTGGCGATTCTACCAAGACTCCATCCGGGTGAATGGTTGCTGTTTTAAATGGTGTATTTTCAAATAGCTTTCCTCCAGCTTGGAGGAATCGCTGCTTGAGGGTTTCGAGGAGGTAAACTGGGTCTACTCCGATGTTGAGTACGCCCGAAACCCAGATGTCTGGGGTGTTGGCAAAGCTGATGCGGGCTGGGTTATATTCGGTGGCTATCGCCTTTTCTATCTCTTCAACAGAGAGCAAATTTAGGTCTAAGAATGCGTCTAATTCTTTGCGAGAAATGTTCCATTCTTGCTCGCGTCCTCGCAGGGTGCCGCGTTCGAGCAGGGCTACCCGCCAACCCCGCACGGCTAAGGCTGTACCGATTAATATTCCTAAGGTTCCACCGCCGATAACTATGTCGAAGTCGAGGATTTCCAGCGGTTGTTGGCTGTGTTTGACTGCTTGGGGTGCTGGTGCGGTGTTTTGTTTGAGGTTTTCCCAGAGTCGATCGACTTTTCTCAGGCCTCCGAGGGCGTCTCCTGGCAGTTGGGAGAGGATTTGTTCGGTGAGGGACATCGGGTTTTAGGATTGAAGAGTGGTGGATTTTTTATAATTTAGCTTAAATTAACATTTGCGACAGTTTCAGGGCTGAGGCATGAGGGTTATAAACCCGCTTTCTACGATTTTTGCGACGAGGAACCAGAAGTATACGAATAAACGAGGTTTTTGAGGTCGCGAGTGCGTAAGCCAACTAAGTTTTTATAATCATACAGAGAAACCCGGTTTCTGAAAAAAAAACCGGGTTTCTAGCCCTCGTTGGTAAGTCTAAGGAATTATCTTTAATCAGCCGTGCTTAATTCTTCAACTCGCAGCCGATCGCACAAAATTCGCTCGCACACAATCGCACCCGTCTCCGCACTCCTGCAAACTTCTAACTGAGCTTCCGGCAGTGCTTCAAACAAAAAACGTTCCCCCGGAAACACTGTCCGCTCAAAATACCAATTAGGAATATTTGTAATGCGAGCGATTTGCACTTTGCTAGTATTATTAAGATACCAACACAAAATGCGCGTATGACCTTCGGAAATTACCTGATTTAGTGTCAAATTCATTTTTTTAACTTGTTTGTGCAATTGTGCGAGCGAGCTGCGACATTCGTAAATTTAGTATAGCATATTCCAAGTTAAAACACAATTTTTTATACATTTTTTTTACATTGTTTGGGTTAATTAATAAATTTCACCGGGGAAACATCAGCGCCTTCCCCCTATTCCCAAGAAGGTGCAAAAGCCGGCATTGCTAAAGTGCAAGATTTCCATCCTCCTCTAACAGGTGCGTTCAACAATTGACAGTGACCGACTGAACCTCTTGCCTGTTGGTAGTGACCGCAAAAATTACACTTGGAAGCCGGATTGCAAGCGCGCTCGCTAATCACAAGGCAGGCCTGGTTTTGGGTTTGGTTGCGCTCGATAGTTAAAGTGTTCATTAAATTACTTTTTAAATGTTCACTATTAAGTATGACGGCTGGAGTGCAGTCGTTGCCTCTATCTCAAGGCTTAGTTCGCCTTTAAGATTTGTTTAGGGATCGATAGAAAATATATTATTTTTGAGATAATCAAGCTAGGGAGCAATTAAATTTCCTTCCGAGCGCATTGGCGGCCCCAGCTTTAATGTCTATCGCGCTTGCTGGGGATCTACTTCCTCAGACAGAGCTAATTATCCTCGCCTAACTTGCTGAACAAATCGGCTAAAATTGTATTAGAAAATAAAAAACCTTCGGGATCGCTCAACCTCAAATGGCCCGAAAGTGGCAGTTTCGCGCCCTCGCCTAAAGTTGCGTGAAGCGGATCTATCCCGTAGGGAATCGCCCCATCCGCAGTTATAATTTCCACCCATCCTTGCCGCCAGTAGGGCTGCAAACAACGCCAAATTTTATCAACCGTTTGCTGAGTAAACTTTTGAGTCAGCGCCGACAGGCTAACTCCTTCTGCTAAACGCAAACCTAGCATCAGCGTTTCTAACAAAACGTCATTTTCTGAGACTTGAAAATTTTGCTCAATTGCTGGGTAAATATCTGGCTGGGTTTCTCCCCCAATTCGAGGAGTTGCTGGGGAATTGAGGCCAGAGAGCGATCGCACCCACTGATAATATTCTTGAGTTTTGCGAGGCCTTGTCAACCTCCGGCCTTCCACGTAACTCGCCGCCCCCATTCCCAAGCCGTAATAAGGGCGATTTTCCCAATAAACGCGGTTGTGGCGGCACTGATAGCCATCGCGAGCGTAATTAGAAATTTCGTAATGTTCGTAGCCAGCACCAGTCAGAATTTCCCGCGCTAAACGATACATTCCAGCAGCGGTTTCATCTGCTGGTAGCGGCTGCGCGCCTGCTTCAAAGTAGCGCCCGAAAGCAGTTCCCTGCTCAACAATTAAGTCGTAACTAGACAGATGAGTTGGGCTAATTTCTACTGCCGATTTTAGGGAAGCTTCCCAGTTTTCTAAAGTTTGGTGAGGCAGTCCCGAAATTAGGTCTAAACTGAAATTGACAATACCAGCCGATCGCACTATTTCCACAGCATCAAAAATATCAGCGACTGAGTGCGATCGTCCGCAAGCTTGCAGCAATTCATCCTGAAAAGCTTGCACTCCCAAACTGACTCGATTTACTCCCGCCGCGGCATATCCCCGCAACTGCTCTAAAGTAAACGTACCCGGGTCTATTTCTATAGAAATTTCCGCCCCAGCAGCAATCCCAAATTTGCCGTCGAGAGTCTCTAAAATATTGCTCAACTGACTGACAGAAAGCAGCGAAGGCGTCCCGCCCCCAAAAAAAACTGTTTTCAGAGATGCGCCTAAATTTTTAGTTTCTTGAATTTCTTGACACAGTACAGCAAGATATTGGACTATGGTGCCGGAATTCTCGCCATTTTTGCGATCGCCCACCACAAAAACCGGAAAATCGCAGTAGTAACAGCGGCGGCGACAAAAAGGTATGTGCAGGTAAGCCGAACTAGGAACCCCGGAATTTGCCGCTTGCACACTTTTTTTTAATTTAAATGTTAAATAATCTGTGGTAGGGTTCATTACATTTCAAGCCGAAAGCGCAACTTCAAATCTAAATTTTTAATTAAACAATCATGAATAATTATGTATATTATGACATTTTCTTACCAAAAAAGCGCTGCGAACGATCGGCTCTTTTAATTTAAACTCGTACCGGTTTTGATCGACCCCAATTCCCGAACAGCCCGGAGCGCGGTCTATTCGCACCTCGTGCCTGCTTGCGGCGGCGCGTAGTAAATTCCGAGCGGCTCCCTGGCACATCCCCTAAAGGGTACAACCGCGAAATATAAATTTATGAAAGTCCCTGAGTAAATAGGGCGATATCCGACCCAAGCATGAAAACAAGTATCAGCACTAGAAAGATATAATAGGAATAAATTCATTAACCTAGAACTAATGCTAGACGCAATCATAATAATCTCATTCATAATCGCAGGCGGAGGCATCGGCTATTACGGAGTCGAACTCCTGCCGAGCAATCTGCTGCAGCAAGTTACAAATATACAAGGCTTAAGTTCTGTACTAGGTTCCTTTGGAGCATTAATCGGCTTCGTGATGGGATTAGTGGCTCAAACAACCTACCGCCGGGTGGAAAAACAAGTCCGCGATATGCCGGTGGAGATGCTGCTGACGCGGGCGATCGGCTTAATCATCGGACTGCTAGTAGCAAACTTAATGCTGGCTCCGCTATTCCTGCTGCCAATACCCCGCGAGTTCGGCTTCATCAAACCTTTAGTCGCAGTCTTGGGTAGCGTCATGTTCGGCTTCACAGGCGTCAGTTTGACAGACACCCACGGCCGCGCTTTCTTGCGACTGATCAACCCCAAAAGCTTTGACACGGTGTTGCTAACCGAAGGTACTTTCAAACCAGCAACTGCCAAAGTTGTCGATACTAGCTGCATTATTGACGGCAGAATTGAAAACTTGCTAGAAACAGGTTTCCTCGAAGGTCAAATTATCGTGCCGCAATTCGTGCTCCAAGAACTGCAACTGGTAGCTGATTCCGCCAACGATCAAAAGCGAGTGCGCGGACGCCGCGGCTTAGATGTACTCAACCGCATCAAAGAAACATATCCAGAACGGATTCAAATTCACTCGGCGGACTACGAAGATATTGCCACAGTCGATGCGAAATTAGTCCGCTTCGCTTTGGATATCGACGGTATTTTGCTCACCAACGATTACAACTTATCGAAAGTAGCGACCGTCCAAAAACTGCCGGTTTTGAATATCAACGATTTGACTCATGCGGTGCGCCCGACTTATTTGCCGGGAGATACGATCGAACTAAAAATCCGCAAAGAAGGCAAAGAACCCTCTCAGGGAATCGGTTACTTGGATGACGGCACAATGGTTGTCGTGGAAGCAGGAAGCAGCTATGTCGGCGGCGAAGCCCGAGTCGTAGTCACCAGCGCCCTGCAAACAAGCGCCGGCCGCATGATTTTCGCCCGCCCTCAAGAGTCCGTTATTGTTTGAAACAGAGTAACAATGGCCAGGGCAATCAAAATCAAATATTGCGATCGTTGTTCCCAATCTGCCCCGACTCTCTACCGCGCCCGGTATGACCAGTCGGGGCAGTGGTTTTTTTGTGTCTTAAATGTTGGGTGTGATCGCCATTTAAAAAATATCCCCTTTCAGGTGGTAGGTGAGGTATAGAAAAAGGCTCTTCAATCCTTAAATTGAGAGAATCAGGTGCAGCTCATCAGGCGCGCTCGCTGCTATAATTGTTCAGAGGCAGGGGAAGAATAGATGTTAAATAGTTATGAGTGGGTCAGGTCAAACAGTCGCATTTCTGATGATATATGCCAATTTAGGTAGCTCAAAAGCTTGTGTAATTCGATCGCGAATATAGTGGTAAAAATTCACTCCTTTTTTGCGACAAGTATCAACTAAATACAAAAAAAATTCCCACGCACAGGTTCCTTCTGCGGTCACGGTAAACGCATCTAAATTAATTTGACAAAAACGTGAATTTGTGCATTATTAAATAACTAAAAAACTTTCTTAAAATTCTTAATTTTAACCCGACTTGAGCAGATTAAATCACAACCTTAAGATTTTCTGAACTTCTTAAAGCCGGATAATTTTCCTTCTTAGATTGCTATTATATTTCGAGTATTAACTGGCAGAGTTTAAAATTTTCACTAAATAATTATTGTCCATTGCTACTGGATACCCTTTCATTTTTAGACTTACTTTTGAAGTTTTCTCTTGTTTCAGTAAGTTTATAGCACTCGCGACGTAGAAGTGCAAAATTTTCGGGAGAGTTCTGTTTCCGAATTCTGCTTTCATCTTCACAAAATGTAACGTCTAGCGTCCAATGTAAGCTATTTTTCATGCCCCAATCACTGCGGATCGCCCCAGCAATTGTCTCAGCATTACTGCTTAAACTACTAAGCGTAAAAATGAGCTTCAGTCGTGGTTTTATTCCACACCCGTCGTTCACTAACTATCATGACAACTGTTTTTAATCCCGTCCATAATTCTTGATTATGCAGAGGTGGTAACTCGGATACATCAACAGTCCAGACTTTTCTTTTTTCGTAAGGATTCAGGTCTAAACTTGAGGGATTAAAGATGGGGTCTGCACAGCCGAATTAACCATTGCTTTTAGGCGTTGCTGAATACAGGTATGAATTCAAGATTTCCCAATTGCTCGAAGCCAAGTTGGGTGAGTTTTGTAACTTCAATCGAAAAGGTGATTCATACCCTGATTAAGCAACGCCTGCTTTTATAGCCTGGTCAAAAAACTCAATTACAGAAGGTTTTTGACGACGACAAGTTTGTATAACTGTCAATAAATTGGCAGTATTTTGGAACCGCTCCATCGAGCGGGAACCTTCACTAACTTTTCTTTTTGTTACTGCTCTCACGTAACGTTCGTTAGGCTAAATTATTATAGGGTGGCAGCTCCGGGTGGTCTAAAAAATACCACCACTGATCGCATTTATTTTGCAAATAGCGTAAAAGTTTACCAGCTTCCCCTCCGGCTTGCTCCATCCATGAATAGAAGTTTCAACTTTTAGTTTAAACCCGGATGTCCAACTCAATAATTCATCACTATTTTGGTTTTGTTGGAATAAAGCGTAGTTTTTAAAGGCTTCATCGACCAGACTGATAAACAAGGCCCCAATCTCTTGGTTATTTAATTCGGGAAGTTTGATCAGCTTCTTGAAATGACGGCGTAAATGCGCCAGACATTTCTGTTGAGCTTTCACCGGATAACCATTATAAGCGCTATAATCATCAGAACTCAGTACCCCTGAGTAGCTCGAACCCAGGATGGCTTCTACCTCGGCGCGAGAACGAGTATCAGCCGCATGAAATAGACCGAAGTCGGTATTGGCAAAAATCCATAACCATTCTTTTACTCCTTTGACTAACCAAGGTGTTTCATCAACATGGATATTTGGCTGGGTTTGGTTGCGCCACTCTTTAAGCAGGTCAATACTTGGATTTACTGCACCGTCTATTCGTTCATTTGTGGCTACTAATGTTCCCACCCCCATTTCTATTTTTCCTAATTCCCATAATAGTTCTTGTTGTTTTTCGTATGATAAATGCCCGTAATGATTGAGCCATCCTAAAAAAGCTTGCAGTCTGATTCCGATATCTTGTCCTGGTACTATCTCGGCTGACCAGTCTGTTGAAGAGTGTTTCCCCACACTGGCTGCAAATACAGGTATATTTTTGATATTCTACAATTTCAATTGGCCGCTTCACTAACTGTGCTACTTGCTGTGTTTCTATTTTTATTGGTTTGCCAATGAATTCCTGTTGACCACAGCATCTACACACTTGCGGTCGTAATATCTCCTCTCTATCTACTCGGTCAAACCCTTTTCTGGTTTTTCTCGGATGTCCTGGTTGCCCTCCTGGTTTGCGTTTTGGTGTTTGCCTCTTGGATGGTTGATCTTCTGGTTTCTTCTCTGCTTTTTTGAGGAGGTCGAGCGATGGAGGTTTTGATGATATTGTACTGTCTAAATCTCTGCTGAATTTTAGTTACTGTATTTTTTTATAGTTCTACTACTCTCGATTTTAATTGCTCTATAGCCTTGGCCTGCTCCATAATTATCTCTACCAGTTGCGAGGGAGCCAACTGGTTCAATATTTCACTGTCTAGTTTGAGAGGCTGCTCTTTTTTCCTAATTTTAATAATCTCCATCCAGAATCATTTTTGTCAATGCCCCCTGACATGAATCCTTACCTAATGACTAATGACTAATGACTAATGCTGGCGAGTGGCTCCCAACTTGTCACATCTTCAAATAAAGATTGATACCCCGCTGCATTGGGATGAAGCCCGTCTGCAATCAGACGCGATCGCGACCACTCACTGCCCCGATTTATCCATTTATCAAAAATATCTAAATAGGGAATTCCCCGCAACTCACAAGCTAATTTCGTTGCTTCTTTATACCGATATTGGTCAGCATGACTGTAATACAAACAATCTTGAAAAGGCATTTTACTTTCATCTACCGGCACCATCCCCACAAATATCACCGGACAAAGTTGTTGGGACAGGTTTAACAAATGATCCAAAACAGTTTTAAAATGTTCAAAATCAGTGTAGCTGCGCCCGGTAGGCGACTGTACTCTCGCCGAATCGTTGAGACCTACTGAAAGAATAATCGCATCCGGGACACGGTTTCTGAGCTCGCCACGGTGGCGAAACTCGTTTTCCAGGCGCTGGGAGACTTGATAAGCCCGATCGCCCCGAACGCCCAAATTGTATAAAACGTGTCCTGCACTCTCCGGTAACATCCACTGGCGCCGCAATCTTTCCACCCAGCCACCGCCTACACCGTCGCCGAAACCGTAGATTAAGCTGTCGCCGAAAGCAACCAATTTGAGGGGATGAGAATTTACCCGATGCAAGTTACCAAAGAAATAGGCTGTTGCTGCCTGCATAAGCAATGATACTCAGTTAATAAATTATGAATCTTGACATACTAAACTAGAATGTAACATTACCTAAAGTAGGGAGTCTCATGGTTAAGCGTCCAACTTTCGATTCAACTCAGCTAACCCGTCGGGCGGAAGAGTTGATTAACGGTGCATCCAACCGCTATCGGATTACGGTGCAGGTGGCGAACCGCGCAAAACGCCGTCGCTATGAAGATTTTGACAATATGGACGACCATCAAATGAAACCTGTAATGCGGGCGATATTTGAGATGTCGGACGAACTGACTCAGCCGGAAATTATCGGAGACATCTAGACTTCAGGAGTTTTGGGTTTTGAGTGGTGAATTGCCAGCAATTTTTGTCAACTCAAAACTCACAACTTTTTCAAACTAGACTTGGGCGCGCGGGACGAGAAACGCGGTTTATTCCTAGCTGCCTCGTTAAAAAACCTCTGATTGTTTTACTAATAAACCGGGTGGATGAGCGTAAATCCTAAAAGTATAAACTAGGACATCTCCTAGGGCTAAGTGTAGGAAACTCTTCTATTTTTCAAATTGTTGTCAAAACCGTGAATAGATTAAAGCAGGGCTTAAGTTTTCTGTTTGTTACTTTGAGTGTAGCGATTTTCACGCTTTTGAGTTGGGTCTTAGAATCCGGGGAACTGAGTATGTCCGCTTTGGAACCTTCGCTGCTGCGGAGTTCTGAGTCTGCCTCAGTGCAGCGGGTGGCTCAACAATCTGCGCCGCCGCAAGTTAGGGTGCAAGATGCGTGGAAATTGGTGTACGAAAAATTGCCGGATTTCCCGATCGAAAATAACTACATTTCTAAGGAAACAGGAAAAGTCGATCCTACCAATACTTTAGTCGGGCGGTTGATTCGATATCACGTATTTGTCAAAGGACGGCCGCCCAATTACCGCTTTGATTGGAAGTTGAGTTTAGCTGACTATTTGGGGGCCACTCCTGATTATTTGGTGGAAAGCGTTTATCCGGGAAAGGACGTTTTGCGCTCAAATCCAATCGAACAGGATCGGGCTGCTATTCAAAGGTTAAATAGAGCACAGCGAGATGCTTTGGTTCAAGCTTTGGTTGATGTTTTTACGGAGAATTCCGGGGGTGGGCGCACACCTGCGACGGGGGAAAAACCACAAGGGCGATCGAATTCCCCGGAGATACCGCAGCCGCAGCCGGGAGATGCGAAGTTGCTGGCACCTTAATACTCAGGAATGCAGAAACCGGGGTTTTTGCGAAAATATTGCATCCCGGCCTTTGAAAATGATAAAAAACCCAGTTTCTTTCGTATTTATTGGTAATATCAAATCTGTGAGCATCGAAATTATTCCTATCTCTATTCTCGACAAGCGCGTGAATCCGCGTCAATCCCTTGTCATCTGCGCTTGCTGAAATTATCTTTTTTTGACCGCAGATGAGGGCAGATAAACACAGATTAACGCAGATGAACTCTATCAATTCCGGTTGCACCATCGGGAATTGTTGACAGTTGACTGGATTTGACTATTCCGATGCAACCGGAATTGAGATAAGTCCTACTAATCTAAAATCCAAAATCTAAGATCTAAAATCGCTTGATGGTGGAACGTGTAATTAAAACGGGTGTTGGGTGGCGTTTGGGATGGAACCCGGAGGCGGAGGAGTTTAAGGGTTTGGTGGCTGGCGACGGTTGGGCGATCGAACTCACAGAGGCTGAGTTAAACGATTTTTGCAGATTGTTGGAGCAATTAGCCTGCACAATGAGTCACATGGCCTCTGAGTTAATGGACGAGGAAAAAATAGCCATTGAAGCCGAAAGCGACTTGCTGTGGGTGCAGGTGGAAGGCTATCCCGAAGCTTACAGCGTGCAATTGATCTTGAATGCTGGCAGGAGGTGCGAGGGTTGTTGGCCGGCGGCTGTGGTTCCGACTTTGGTGCAGGCTGCAAAAGTTTTTAAAGTTTTTTGACTTTTTCGGGAATTCTATGCTAAGCTGTTAAAGCTGTCGGGGCGTAGCGCAGCTTGGTAGCGCACTACTTTGGGGTAGTAGGGGTCGTGGGTTCAAATCCCGCCGCTCCGATAGATGGAATCCTTATACACTAAGGATTCCATTATTTTTGGTAGATTTCGCAGCATATTGTCATTCTCAGTAAGGGGTGACAAGATCTGACATACTCAAACATAAAGTGCGATAAATCTGCGATATGCCAAAAGGCTCCGTAAACATTGAAGTTTTCAAGGATCGGCTACGGTTGGCGTGGTCATGGCAAGGGTTAAACTAAGCGATTCCCTCACGAGAACCGCTCGTCTCCAAAACCGTGCTTGATAGTTTCCCATCACACGGCTGCTCAGTAATAAGGCTCTTTTAATGAGTACCTCTCTTACCCGATTTGACGGGCTTAGGCTTGGCGCTATTACAGCCAGATTTGTTGCCAAGACTTCCATCGTTGGCTGTCTTTTCATCGTGGCAATGTCGGTGAAGTAGTTGTAGATTTTTGTACTCATCCTTACCACCTTTCGATTTAGGGATGATATGGTCAACTTCTAGCACCTATTCTTCTGTGAAATATAGTCCGCAGTGGGCGCATTTGCCTTTCTGTTGCTTCAGTAGTGTTGCCACATTCTTAGGAACTTCAGGGTTTTTACCCATTCTTGAACTCCAGTAAACCAGGTTGCCATCATAAGGACTGGCGTTGCCTTTGACTTTCACATAGCGGATAATTGGAGTCTCATCATGTTTTAGTAACCGCAGTGGGCTTTTTCCTGCCTGCTTGGTTGCAAATACCCAGTTATCTCCGCCTATGGTTTGCCAGTGTTTTTTGGCTATCCACTGTCCCGTTTTATCGGGGTGGCGTCTTTGTGCCCAGCTTTTTAGCTTTAGGTACATCTTCATGGTTAGTTCTGAGAATGTCTCTTTACTAATCCCTGTGCTGTAATAGTTAGCCCACCCTCTGATGGGTAGTCATGCATAGTAATGATCAAAGTTTTAATGAGTCATTGTAGTGATGAACAAAATCCCAGACAGCGCCAATATGATTGCTTAACTTTTTGGAAAACGATAACGTTTGACGGACTAAACGCCCGACGCGTTGCCGCACTGTATTGTTGAAGCGTTCAATATAGCTGGTGTGACCTGTTTATGAGCCGACGGCCTTACGGCCGTTTGCTGGGTATCACCTGCTCATAGGCTTGCCAAAAGTCGGTATAACAAACGGCACATTGGCGGTAAACAGGTGGCAACGACTGCCAAGCCGCGCTTTCGCACTCGCCCGACTCCGGTCGCCGATGAACACGCCCACAATCTCCTGGGTTGTCGCATCTAGGGCCAACCAAATCCACTGTTTGTTTGTTTTGTTAGCGACAAAAGACCACATTTCGTCACATTGCAACGTCAACTTACCGACTTTTTTGGAGTTACGGTCACCGGATGCTGCAGGGCATAATATTTTTGATTCACATACATTTGCAACCACCGTTGTGATACCCCCGTGACCCGAGATATCGCCACAAGTGCCAGTCGTTCTTTCAGGAGTTTCTCAACCAGTTCTCGTGTGGCTTGGTTAATGGGTTGACGGCTAGGCGCTTCGACAAACTGACGCTTACAGTCCTGACAGCGAAAACGTTGTTTGCCATAGTGAGTCCGTCCATATTTGACAATTTGCGCCCAATTGCACTTGGGACATTGCATAACTCATACCCGAATAACTGCCTACCTGTCTAGCTTACAGCTTTATCATTACTATGCAGCACTACCCCTGAGTCTAGTAGATGGGGCTTTCACCCATATCAGACCGAGAGTTCAACCTTTTCTTATTATTAAGTTGGGTTGGTGAGGTTATTTACGGACTGTTTACCGTGATTCACTCACAACGAATCGCACTATAGGCTCAATTTCACCATTGGAATTCCCCTCTCTTCCCCAGTGTCATCCCACATTAGATGTCTGATTGCGCCCTGTTCCCAGCTTCACTCTCCAAGAATCGAGCTTGGTCGGTGTGGGCAGATAGGGAGTCATACCTGAGTCTGGCAGAAGGGGCTTGCACTCTTATCAGACCGAGAGTTCAGCCTTGTGGCTGGATGAGTTATGTACGGAGTTTCACCGTGATTCACTCTTCAACGAATCGCACCCCAACTGCTAATACGTTCATATCTCAAGGGCAGGGCCCAAATCCCGCTCATCCAAGGTATTAGTGCGATCGTACTAATACCTTGACCGATACCAACAGGTATGGCGTGAGGTAAGGCTGTGGGTTGATGTTCATAGGTACGTTCTTTGAGGGTAGGTGCATGGGGTCTTAACCATGCTGTATGATCGATCGGTAATACTGGACGTTCTACTTGTGACATCTGCTGGATGTATAGTTGCATCAATTGGTCAAGGGGCGAGTCTACAATCTTGCAGCGCTTCGTAGACGCTCTTACACTCACGCCGAAATAAAGGATTTAGGGCTAAATTTCGTAAACATGAGACGTGGCGCGTCGTCATTATCGCGTCTGCTAGTTCAAAGGTGGCATATGCAGGCATTGCCGAGACATTCATAAGCAAGTTGACGAAATTCCCGTAATTGTTCAAACTTCATGGCAGGTAGATTTGAGATTTTTTGCTGAATTCTCAATTTTCTACCCTTACACGGTCTGTTGAAACTATCGCAGACAGTTTTTTGTGAGGTTGTCAGCCGAAGAGTTTGAAATCTAACCGCGCTTTAAGACGTGCTTAGTCTAAACTCCAATTTGTTAAAAATCCAGATTATTTACAGGTGGATTTTTTTGAGGGCTATCGCACCCGAATACTTCATTCTGTAGGTGAGAAATCACTGGTGGGTTAGAGAGTAACATCGAAGCGCGATAGCCCCTAGGTTTTTTAACTTGCTATCCTGAAATTGTCCTAAAAAATCAACCCCATAGATTCACTAACTTTTTGCAGAACATCAAGCTGACAGCGACAAGACAGGAGACTCCTGCCGAATCGGAATCTCAATAATAAACTCTGTTCCCCCGCCTGGTGCAGAAATACACCCCAAGCTTCCCCGGTGTTTTTCCACTACAATTTGCCAGCTAATCGATAGCCCAATACCTGTGCCCTTACCGGGGGGTTTTGTCGTAAAAAACGGGTTAAATACGTGGCGACGAACCTCTTCCGATATCCCTGGCCCATTGTCCACTATTCGGACAGCTACGTAATTGTTGCTGGTTATTTCTGTGCTAATCCGAATCACGCTAGGATTCGCTTTAATTTCTTCTAGCGCTCTCTGCGTGTTCCACTCGTCAATAGCATCGATCGCATTTGCAAGTACATTCATAAATACCTGATTCATTTCTCCCCCATAACAGTCCACTTCAGGCAGGTTTGGGCAATAGTCCCGCACCACTTCAATCGAGGGGCGGTCTGACTTAAATTTTAGTCGGCTCTGTAAAATCATTAGCGTGCTGTCAATGCCTTCGTGAAGGTTGACCGCTCTCATTTCATATCCTTCTTGCCGTGCGAAGAGGCGCAAAGATAAAACGATTTCGCGGATGCGATCGGCTCCTAAGTACATCGATTTGAACATTTTAGGCAAGTCGTCTTTGAGATAATTTAGCTCGCTTGCCACGATTTCTGCTTGTATATCTGGAGCCGGATTAGGATAGTGCTTTTCGTAGAGGTCAATGATAGTGACCAAAGTTTTTGAATATTCCAGAGCATAGGAAAGATTTCCATAAATAAAATTAATTGGATTATTGATTTCATGGGCTACGCCAGCTACGAGCTGGCCTAGCCCGGACATTTTTTCGCTCTGAATGAGCTGGCTTTGCACCTGCTTGAGTTCGTGCAGGGAATTTTCGAGCTCTAGGGCTTTGTGCCGCTCTCGCGTTTCCGATGCTTGCAAAGCTGCTTGTGCAAGCTTGCGTTCAGCAGCCTCCTGCTTGAGGCGTTCATTCGTTTGGGAAAGTTCAGCGGTGCGCTCTTCTACTCGCCTCTCTAGCTCTTGTGTCAAAACTTGTAGATCGGCTTGCGCTCGCTCGCGTTCGGCAATTTGCGCCTGAAGCTTTTTAGTTAGATTTCGCAGATTCAGGTGCGTGATAGCCCGAGCTAAAACTTCTTCCTGTTGAAGGGGCTTAGTGATATAATCCACTCCCCCCACATTAAAGCCTTTGACTTTGCTTTCTGTATCGTCCAGCGCGGTCATAAAAATAACTGGGATATCTTTAGTTAAGTCATTTGCTTTTAGATGTTCACAGGTTTTAAATCCGTCCATATCTGGCATCAGAACATCCAACAAAATTAAATCAGGCTGGCAATATTGCACTTTTTTGAGAGCGTTAGACCCACTGCGCGCTACCCAAACAGTGAAGCCAGATGTACTCAAAAAATCCAATACTGAACCCAGATTAGTGGGCGTATCATCCACAATTAAAATAGTTCCTCTGTCTAAAGATTCGCTAGTCATTTTTAGTCCTCATCTAAACTGTTGAACAAATTCAACTAATTTGTCTTCTTCAAAGTTTTTGGTTAATTCAAGCAACTGATTGGCAAAAGGTGCATAACGCATATCTATTGCCTTCAGCTTGCGGGCTCGCTGCTCAATACTGAGGAGTTCACCTTTCATGGCTAAATCGAACAGGACTGCAACTTCTTCCGAAGGGGGAGCAATCAGTTGTTGGTCTTGGATTTGGGAAGGGGGATCGGTGAAGATACCTTCTGAACTGAAAGTTGTTCGCTCTTCATAAACCCATTCTAAACCTAAATGGTTGCCCAAGCATTCTAATAACTTTTCTGCCCGAATTGGTTTGAGGAGAAAAGCGTTGCAACCAGCCTGGAAAATGCTGTGGGGCTCGCCGGATAAAATGCTAGCAGAAGTTCCGATCGCGATTACATCCTTCAATAGAGGAATTTTTCTGATCCGCCTCACCGCTTCAAAGCCGTCCATCACTGGCATTACTAAGTCAATTATAATACAGTCAGGTTGAAATAACAGCGCTTTATTCACGCAGTCTTGACCGTCCGTTGCCTCCATTAATTCAAACCCAATAGGACCTAAAAGATTAACTAGGACAGAACGATTTTCCCAGCGATCGTCAACGACTAAAATTTTCCGCCGCTCGCCTGAGAAACCCCTGATAATTTTTTCAGGTTCTTTTTGACACCCTTCCCAGCGTTCGGTAATAGGCAACTCTAACTCAAACCAGAAAATACTGCCTTTACCTAAAGAGCTTTGTACTTTCAGTTCGCCACCCATCATTTCCACTAATTGGCGACTAATTGGCAGCCCTAATCCTGTTCCCTCTATCTGGCGAACTGAACCGCTGGCTTGCTCGAAGGGCAAAAATATTTTTGAGAGTTCATCCGGCGCGATGCCAATGCCTGTATCTTCTACTTGGAAAATAAATTTCGCTGTTAGGGATGGGGAATTGGCGATCGGTGATGACAAAGATTGCTGAGTCTCCAGTCTGTCTACTTTGAAAGTAACGCCTCCTTTTTCGGTGAATTTTATGGCATTGCCGAGTAAGTTGATGAGAATTTGCCGCAACCTTTTTTCATCGGCTTGGACGCAAGTGGGAAGTGGAGTTAGCGGTTCGTAAATCAAAGAGATTCCCTTCTGTTGGGCGCGAATCTGGCAGATTTCAGTAATGCCTTGGAGAAAGTCTGACAAGTGAAACTCGGTGAGATAGAGTTCCATTTTTCCGGCTTCGATTTTGGAGAGGTCTAGAACGTCATTGATCAGAGTTAGGAGGTGTTCGCCACACTGATGAATGATGTTAATACCAGAATTTTGCTGACTGGTTAAACCTGTGTCTCGTTTGAGGATTTGGGTATAACCTAAAATGCCGTTGAGCGGTGTGCGAAGTTCGTGGCTCATGTTGGCGAGAAATTGGCTTTTGGCGCGGTTTGCGGCTTCGGCCGCTTGCTCGGCTCGCTGTCGCTCTTTAATTTCCACTTCTAGGCTCGTATTTTTTGCTTTTAATTCCTCGGTTCGTTCATCTACTTTGACTTCTAAAGTGTGATAGAGGTTGGCATTTTCTAAGGCGATTGCAGCTTGTCCCGATAGCATCCGCAACACTTCTACCCGCTTCTGTGTAAAAGCGCCAGCAAGCACGTTGTTTTCTAGGTACAAAATGGCACTTAACTTACCTTGATATAGGATAGGCGCACACAAAATTGATTTTGGTTTGTGTTGGGTAATGTAGGGGTCGGCGTTAAAGATTTCCTCGCGACTGGAATCATGTAAAACCACATCTTTCTGAGTTCTGGTGACGTAATTAAGTACCGAGATAGGCACTAGCCCAGAAGTTGATACTGGTAAAGATTCCAGCACTCGGACTCGATCTTTAGTCCCCGCCGCTTCTATAACAAGTTGACCATCTTTTGAGAGAATAAGCGCTCCAGTTTCAGCGCCTGCGTTTTCTATCAAAATTTTCATTAACTTGGTGAGCAAGTTAGGTAGAACAATTTCACTAGAAATGGCAAGAGATGCTTTCATTACAGTTGCCAAGTCTAGCAACTCTGTTTGAGCGCCTGTAATGGTCAAAGGATCAATTGTCCTCGTATGGTCGAAAGGGGTTTCGGTGACAACAGGCGATCGCGCTATTAATTGGGGGTATTTTTCTTCTAGATGTTTGACTTTAGCTACAGCCCCCCAGCGCATATAGGCATAATAAGCATCGGTCATGTAGGTGCGGGCAATCTTTTCTTTACCCCAGTAAAAATAAAATTTAGCAGCGAGTTCGTGAGCTAGTCCTTCTTCGTTGATATACTCGTTTTCTTTAGCAAGAGCGATCGCTTTGTCGTACATCTCGATCGCTTCTACTGTTTCGCCTAAAACACGATTTTTTTCAGCCTCTACTAAATAGAATTTATGTAGATGATTCATTGGAGCATAATGCGCCCATTTTTGCAATTTTTCTTGATTAGCTTGTACTCGGTTAAGAATGTCCTGTTGGTCGGACTGCGAAGTTTCAGAATACACAGCTAGCCGTACTAGAGAATCGTAGAAATAGAAGATAACAACAGTTAGCTGCCCTGTAGATGATCCGAAAGAACTTTCTACTTGAGGGATATTTTTTAAAGCTTCCGCGTAATTTTCAAACACATAACAAAGCGCAAGTTTGTGCAAGTATAAGTAATGAATTGCCAGTTGGTTGTTGGTTTGCTGATATAGCAGCAGCATTTTATCTTCGTCGTAGACTTCCCCCTTTAAATAGCCTATATTTTCGCTTTTTTCCATCATGTTTAAGACGGCTTGCCAACAGATTTTTGTATTATTTAGTGCTGTTTCTTGGCTAATTTTATGAAGGGCATCTGTATAAGTTGCTATCTCTCGTTCAAGCTGCATTAGTTGCTTGCCAACAAAAAACGAGTAATGACTCCACACCATGACGGCATAGCCAGCATATTCTAAATCTCCAGTTTCCAGCCCAGTAGAGAAAGCTGCCAGGAAAGGTTCTAAGGTATTTCGGACGTGTTCTTTCCAATGTTGAACGGCAGCATACACTAAATGGCAAGTCTTGACTTCGATTTCTTTGGCATTTAACTTTGACACTAGACGTAAAGCTAATTGACCGAACTCATAACCCTGCTCAATATCTCCTACCGCCCCGCAAAGAAGAAGACTGTATACCGCATACGCAAAGGGAGACACAGAAGCATTGCCATATTGAACGGATAAATCGACCTGTTTGCACACTGTTAAAGGCACCAGTACGGGCATTCCAGAATAGCAAGCAGAAAATATACTTGACAAAATCCTGATCGCTGCTAATTGATAACGATCGGTCATTTCAGGGAGATCGATTAAGTCCTCAATTCGAGTTCCGCTCAAAATTGCCGCAGTTTCCCCCAGCGCCTGCCCAATATCAGATGGGTTTGGCGAGTCGGGAAACTCTACCTCCAACTGCTTTAAGACTTGCAACCCCGTATTCAATGCTTCGAGCAGCTTGTTCTGCGCCATATAAGCTTGAATCTGGACTTCGTACACTTTTACTATGTCCAATAGCGTTTTGGCGCAGTTTTGTACTATCTCAACGAATCTCTGCATTCGGTCAAAATCACCACTCAAATATGCTGACTCTGCTGCTTCCTCATGCAGCCTTAATGCGAGTTCATACCGATTGTCCCAACTATCTACCGCTAGCAGAGATAAACCCACTTGCAAATATTTGACGGCGGAATCGTGGGCTGTAGCAGCTTTGGCTTTCTGACCTGCAATCAGATTCAATTGGGCTAGTTCATATTTTTGGGACTCAGTGGTAAGTAAGTCAGTACCATAATTGAGTTGGTTAACTAAAGCGAAAATATTTTCTTTTCGGTCTTCTGGCGTGGTACTTTGCAGCAGCAGTTGACCGATTTTTAAGTGAGCCTCTTTTTTATTCTCATCTGGAATCAAAGAATAGGCAGCTTGCTGCACTCGGTCATGTAAAAACTTGTAGTCAACCTTCACATCAGTTAAGGTAAAACCACCCGATTCTTCCTGACTAAATACGAGGGGAATTTTGTATTCATTGCTCAAAGGTAAAATCAACCCAGCTTGAAGTGCTGCCCACAATTGCGCTGCCGTCACTAAAGATGATTCCTGATTGACAATCCCCAAAACTTCTAAGTTAAAAGTGTTGCCAATACAAGCAGCAAATTTTAATACTTTTTGTGTATCTTCGGGCAATTTGCGTATGTTTCTAGCAATCAGTTCGACAACATTGTAATCGGTGATGCCAATCGCTTGAATTTGCTCGATGTTCCATTGCCAGACGCCAGAATATAAATCATAAGTCAACAAATCTTCTTGATAGAGAGTTTTGAGGAGTTGACTTAAGAAGAAAGGATTGCCCTGCGTTTTATTAAAAAGTAGAGACGCGAAATTTCGCGTCTTTACAGACAGGGATTCCGAACCCCCAGATTCATTTAAAGTATCCGCAATTAATTCTTCGACATGAACCAGGTGTAATGGTTGAAGGACAATATTATTCACCGTCGCACCAGTTTGGCGAATCTTGTCAATTGTTTGAATCGTCGGATGAGTTGGAGAAACTTCGTTATCTCGATATGCCCCAATCAGCAATAAATACTTGCTATCAGAATCCGTTATTAGCAATTCTATTAATTTCAACGATGCCGAATCCGCCCACTGCAAGTCATCGAGGAAGATAACTAAGGGATGGTCAATAGTCGTAAATACGCCAATGAATTGTTTAAAGACACGACTGAAACGGTTTTGAGCTTCAGTTGCCCCTAGCTCAGGTACGGGTGGCTGTTTGCCAATAATTAATTCGACTTCAGGGATAACATCAATGATGACTTGTCCGTTATCGCCTAAAGCGGATAAGAGTTTTTCTTTCCAAGTTTGGATTTCTACTTCACCTTCGGTTAGAAGTTGCTGAGTTAAGGATTGGAATGCTTGAATCAGGGAAGCATAAGGAATATTGCGCTTGAACTGGTCAAATTTACCTGCAATAAAATAGCCTCGTTGCCGCACAATGGGTTTGTGAACTTCATTGACCAAAACTGTTTTGCCTATCCCGGAATAACCGGAAACCAGCATTAATTCGCTGGTGCCACTGGCAACGCGATCGAAAGTTTCTAGAATTTTTTCAATTTCTTGGTCCCGACCGTAGAGCTTTTGCGGTATATTTAATTGCCCTGCTTTATCCGCACTTCCAACAACAAAGTTGGAAATATATCCGCTAGCCTGTAGTTTGAGCAAGCAAGTTTCTAAGTCAAATTTTAGTCCTTCAGTGCTTTGGTAGCGGTCTTCAGCATTTTTAGCTAATAACTTCATCGCGATAGCTGAAATTTGTGGTGGGATTTCAGGATTTAGCTGCTGAGGGGGAATGGGAGTTTTGGCAATATGGCTGTGTACCAATTCCAGCGGGTCTGTGGAATTAAAGGGCAACTCGCCTGTGAGCATTTCATACAGGGTAACGCCTAGTGAATAAAAATCAGTGCGGTAGTCAATTGACCGATTCATCCGGCCAGTTTGTTCTGGCGACATATAGGCGAGTGTGCCTTCGAGCAAATCTGGATGGCTGAGCGTCGAATTTTCTCGCTCCAGGCGCGAAGCGATGCTGAAATCAATAAGTTTAACTTTTTCAGTGGCTGGGGTGATGATAATATTTTGTGGTTTTACATCTTTATGAATAATGTTATGTTTGTGGAGTTCTGCTAAGGCAGAGACAAGCTGGAGACCCAAAGAAAGAAATTGAAGAATTGTGAGTTTTTTACCCTTCATCCAATCGTTGAGAGACTCGGAGCCTGAATCTTCTAATATCAGTGCTAAACCGTTTTTATAGCTTTCTAAACTAATGGCTTTGATAATCGATTCTACGTTCAAGCTGTGCAGGATTTGATATTCGTGTCGCAAGCGGGTGATGTCAGAAAGAGTGGGATACTCAGCCTTTAGCCTTTTGACGATCACGCTGGAAAAGTCCGAATCCTTCCGAGCGCGATCGACTGAAGTTCTTATCCCGCTGTGGAGGGTTTCAACGAATTGATAGCCAGCTAAGTTGAGAGTCATTGTTATTCTACGGAGCGCAAGGAAATTGAGCGTGAGGTTAAGGCCGGTTTTAAAACTTAATTATTGTTAGAGCTGATTGTAACATAGTAGTTTACTCAACAAAAGTGAGCTCATGTTTCGCTTCTGGCTATCCTGACCTCATGAGATAGTGTTGTTAACTGTAGTGCCTCAATGCGCGTTTTGGGTGTTTGTTGGGGGATTAGTCGGCTGCACTTTCAGTTGGGGTGTCGAGCGAGTGTTTTCCCGTTGCTGATAATTACGGCGTATTCCAGATTTATGAAGTACAGTGTCAGCAGCTTGTAAACCATTTTTTGAAGTGCTTGGTATTGACAAAATCAAGCGCCGTAGCAATTATTACGTCAACCATCTTGGTAGTTTTTGGTGAGAACGGATGTAAAAAAAAATCAGTTGTGACCACCATAATTTTATCTGATTAAAATCCGGAGAATAGGGTGATAAATTCAGGACATTGGCACCAGCCGCTGGAATCTATGGTTCAATTACCGCCAACTTATGAGTTGGTATATTATCAATTCACTTCGACTGTACTATCCCCTAAGTTGGGGACTAAAAAGTGTTGAATAAATACACTTCAAAAGCCTGACCATCCATTGACCCATTTATGGTTCTTAATCCTAGTAATTGTTTTAAGCTGATGGCTCCGACTACTGTAACTTTTGCACCCAGATAAAAGGGTTTTAAATCGTAGACTCTATGGCCACATTTTGAAGGTGCATGGGTTCGTATCAACCCCAAGAAAACGCCAATTTTATCCAAAAAAACCAAGTTGTCAGGGTCAAAATTTTTCACTTTTTCCCAATATTTACACCTCAGAAGGTGCTCTCTTGCAGTGGCAGACTGACTACTGCGTATGGTCTTTTTTTTCGCGTCAAATTTTGTTTTTGTAGTTCACGACACATCATGCTAGGACTGACAGCTTCCTTGTAGTTCAAACGCCAATATTCACAATATTCTGACAACGTGCTATCCGGATATTTTTCTACCATCTGGGTCAATTCCGTCCGGCGCGAGTTTAAAACACTTTTGGCGCTTCCACCCGGTTTTCTGGGTTGAACATGACCAGTCGTTTGTTTTTGTTTTAAAATTTTTTGAACAAACCCTTTACTCACATCAAATCTGGCGGCTATTTTCCTAATTGATGTATCACCTTGTTCATAGATTTTAACTATTTTCTCACGCAACTCGATCGAATAGGGTTTCATTTCTTTCGCTTATGTACTAAATACACTGTATCATATATACGTGGAATCTGCTGTATTTAATCAAAAGTATAAAAAATGGCGTTTGTACTTAACAAACGCCATTTTATAGAATTACAAACGTGGCGTCTTATCTTGTTTAAACGACGCTAACAATTCGCGAATTTGGTCGGCCGCAATCTCGCGCCCGCCCAAACCAAAAGCTAGAGCAATGCCAACTGCGATCGCCCCAAGCAGCAGCCCGAAAGCCAAATTCACAATATCGCTGCCAATGCCCATCTGTTGCAGCGCCAAGGCCGAAACAAAGGCAATAATCGCGATCCGAGCCGTTTGGCCCAAAAGCCGCGCTTGGCGAGTTCCAGAACTAGCAATCAAACTAAACGCCAGATTCGCCAAATACAAGCCGATCGCAAATACCACCAAACCAGCCAGCACCCGACCTGCAACCAGTACAATACCGCTAACAATCGCCGTCAGCGCTGGAATCCGCAGCACATCGGTAGCCGCCACCACAGCAAACAGCATGATGCCCACCTGCACCACGATGCCGACAAACTCAGAAGGAGTGCGGGCTGGAAGTTCCGGTTCCTGAAGAATCGTTGCCTCCGGATCGATCGAACTCGGCGGTAGCCGCAGTCGCTGTTTCGGCTGTTGCACTCCCAACCAAGAAAAGACATTGTTAAAGCCAATTCCCGTCAGGATATTAGTCACCAAATCGCTGATCCAGCGACCCAAAAAGTAAGCAACCCCCAGAATTAGCGCTGCTGTAAAAATGTTGGGAAGCGCGCCCAGAACTGTGTTGAGCATCGCGATTGCCGGCTGCGAAATCGCCTGAATGTCCAAAGCGTTCAGAGCTGCGATCGCCGTTGGAATCAAAATCAAAACATAAACGATCGTCCCGACAATCCACGACAGCGATTGTCCGCCCGAAGTCCGCGAAATTCCAAACCGAGCGCCCAAACCGTCCGCCCCAGTAGCGGCCAACAGATTCGTGACAATCCGCCGCACCACCATAGCCAGTAGCCAGCCCACAAACCCAATCAGCACAGCTTCCAGAATTTTCGGAATTGCCGCCAGAATTTGGTTGAGTAAATTATTAACCGGCAGCAGAGCCTGCTGCATTTCCAGTGAGTCGAGAATCAGCGGCAAAAACAGCAGAAAAATGAACCAGTACAGCGCATTGGCCACAGTATCGCTCAGCAGCAAAGGGCGCTCAGTGGGCGCTGCGCCCACCTCCTGATTCAAGCGCTCGTCCACGCTAAAAGCCCGCATCGCCCGCGATACGGCCATTTTGGCGACAGTTGCCAACACCCAAGCAATCCCCAACCAAATTAGCGCGCCGGCTAACTTCGGCAAGAAACCGGTAATTTGATTGAGAAAAGTATTGAGGGGTTGCGAGACAGCCGTTAGATTCAGGCGGTTGAAAAAGGCAATTAGGAAAAAGATAAAAATGATCCAGAACACCGCTGCGGAAATCCATTTTTCCACTTGCGGGGTTCCAGCTCCTTCCGGTCGGCCGGTAATCCAAGCAGCCAGCCGATTGTCGATCGTAGTCTTCTTGAGCAATCCCCCCACTACCGATGACACGAGGGCTGATACTATCAAGCCAATTAGCAGGATACCGACGGCCCAGAGGAGATTTTCAATGTTTGAGCCCTGAAGGAAATTGTTAATTCCGCGTTCGGCATCTGTCAGCGGATTCCCGGGCTGGGCCTGGGCCAAAATGCGATCGGACAAAGCCGCTATGGGGCCCGATATCGGTTGAGTTATTTCTTGCCAAGTTTCATTCATTTTTTTCTCAGGTTAACGTCACATTTGACAAGGAGAAGACGAAACTTTAATAATAGTTCCAAAAAATCTAGACATCGCCTAAATTTAATATTTGTACACTTTTAATGTACTGGGTTAACTACAAAACCCTCTATCGAATTTGGGATCAACCCGTCTCCTACTGCTTTTGGGCCAATATTCAAAAAACCGTTTACATCGGCATTTATGAAGCGTCCAGTTTGGGTTCTGAACAATCCTCTTTTTACCCTACTGCCAAGGTAGTCGGAATGTTGTTAAATTGGTTCCAAGTCCAAAGCTGAACATTTGGAGGTGTAACTCTCCTCACCTAACCCAACTTGAATTCCCGCAAGTTGTCCTTTGTACTGCAACATTTGCACAAACCGGCAATGGGGAATACAGGGAAAATTTTGATTATTAACTTTACCAGTATTAATCCCATCTTTAAAATCATCGTTCCCGCCTATAGCCAGCAACCCCATTTGATGATTAACCAGTCCTTTAATAATTGCGGAACTCGTCGTGTAGAAGTAGTAATCCACTTTACAGTTACGCTTGTGCCACAATTGGGTGACTTTTTTACGGTTTTTTTGCGCTACGGGCAGCAATGATTTCAATGCCGATGAAACTTGATTGCAGTATTGGTTTCTTGACTTAACACCCTGTCCCTCGTAGATTGTCGGTACTAACCCAGGAACATTGTAGGTTAATGTTGCCAGATTGTTTAATCCTAAACCTATAGCAGCTACTCTCTGATTAACTTGTAAAGGCTGTTCTAAATTTTCAGAGAACACCTCGACAACATAACAACCTACTTTGGGAACAATCCGGATTTCCAGAAGCGAGATGACTTTTGAGGGAAACCAAATATTAGTCCCAGAGGAACGATAATATCCTTTTTTTAAGGCTTTTTTGCTGACAGCTTGACAATTAAATACAACAACATAGCGCCCCTCCTCTCTTGTTCGCTCTCTTGAACCTTTATAATGAGGAAATTTCGGGGCGGTTTTAAATTTAGTGGTGTTTTCCTGATAGTTTCGCACCCCCAGATAGTAGCTAGTCCATGCTTTGAGCATTAAGCTGAGGGTGCCTTGTGCTACCTTTGCGGGCAGTGATTTGTAATCAGGACTTGTTTTGAGCGCGTGATAAACAGCCAGAGCGTTTGTTTGTTGGCGAGCGAAAATTTTTTGACGGTAGATGTAATTAGCGCTATTGTAAATATTTTTGCAAAGCAAAGAAAGTCTATCGGCTTCTCGATAAAACCTATGATCTGGTTTAATGATGTGCCTTTCGACTAACTCCATAATCAGTATATATACTTTATTTCAAGATGATACACTGTATTTATGAGTGTGTCAATCTTTTAATTTCTGGGAAAATTGACGTTACAAGTAAATAAAGGACTATCAAGTAAGCAAAGTTTTGTAATACCCTCCTTGTTGCAGGTTCTCATGTCAATTCGTCAAGTTTTCGAGCAATCCATTGAAATTCGCGCTGCTGCTACTCTGGTGGAGCAATGTATAGTCGATCGCACTTTAATGCACAAGTGGCTCAATCCCCTGCTACGCTGCGATCCCCAGGGCGAATGGGATACTACCGTAGGAAGTCGCAGCTTATTTATCATAAAAATTCCGGTTTTGCAACCCTCTTTAGAGAGTGTTGTGTTGGAGCGACAACCCGGTTTAATTGTTTGGGGGTTTGACGGATTTTTCAAAGGATGCGATCGCTGGGAATGCCAGCCGCAAATCCAAGGAACTCTCTTGATTAACCGCTTTGAATTTCAAATTCCCAATCGTTTAATTAGATTTGGTTTCAATCGCTTTGCCGCCCCTTGGACAGAAAAAGATATGAAAGACCAACTCCGCCGACTCAAGCGGGTAGCCGAGCAACTATCTCACAGAATGGGTAAGGGGTAATGGATAATGGGTAATTGGGAACTTTTACCTTCGTATAGCCGAAAAATTGGTAATGGGTGATGAGTAATTGCTAATAGCTGAAAGCTAGAGCTAATAGGAAAAAAAGCACCAATTCCCAATTCCCAATTCCCCATTCCCTCCAACTTCAGTTATTTATTTCGCACTTCCCGATGGAGTGGGCTGACAAATCATTTCTCTCGCCGAATTCACGGCTTGGTTAGCCGTATTTTGCAAAGCCGGGGAATTCTGATACAAAGCTTGCAAATCTTGCACATCTTTAATCACTCGTTCGTAAATAACCATCGCTTGATTGCCGTCAACTTCTAAAGCAGCAGGGCTGTAATTTTGCATCAATTCAATCAGCGATATTTTGCCATCTTTGGAAGCGGCGACTAAAGCATCGCGCAGTGCGGGCACGCTTTGAAGCCGAGCACTCGGCGCATAAGCAACCTCGCCCAATTGTTTAAAAACAATTTCCCCAAAATAAGTGCTTGCTAGCCGCGCTACTAATTGGGAATCTAAAGGCACTTCTCGCGTTAATATTTCGCGCATCGACTCGGGAGTTTGTTTCGCAAGACTCAGAACGCTTTGCAGTTGAGATGATGCTTGGCCGGTTTGTGCAAAGCTTTGCAAGTCGCTCATCGGTAATGTTACGTCAACAGCACCGTATTTTACGGTAACATTATCTAATGCAAAGGCTTTGCCGCTGCTTAGGAATACTGCACTTGTTCCCAGCACAAGCGCCAAACCTAATGATAAAGACTTTGACATTCTTTTGGTTAAATGGGCTGACAGCGGTTGCATTCCGTTGAGATAACCTTGTTGAAACTGAAAGTTCATGAGTTTGTGCCTCTTTACGTCAAAATACTTTTTCGATCGGTCGTCTGTGCAGGTATCTGTGCGGGTATCAGTCGGAAAAGTGGACTCGGGATTTCCGTAAATGACCTATAATTTTACAGTCATGTCCAGCAAATTCCACCTATCAAAAGATAGGTGTTAATTGACAATTAATATGTTATGATTACCCGTTTGACAATCTTAGATACCGTTGCAAAAATTATAAAAGCGAAATTGGGTCGTCGGGCAGCAGTTTATTGAGTGTCGCTTGAATAGGTCTTATAGTGTGCGATCGATACCGAATTTAAGTTCACATATCCCGATCGAGCCGATCGACCAATTGGCGAATTCTAGCAGCATCAGGAGCATTCGGAGCATTTCTCAGATATAGTTCCAAATCGTGGCGCGCTTCGACCAAGCGTCCCAGTTGATAATAGAGAATTCCGCGATCGCGCCGTTCACCCACCGCATCGGGAAAAAGCAGCAAAATCCGTTCTATCGCCAAGAGTATCCTCACAGCATCTCCCTGTTGCAAGTAAATTGCCTTCAGATTTCCCAGCATTCGCCCCAAAAAATGTCGGCGACTTACGGGGGCGAGAAAAGTCGGCTGCAACTCCATAGGTTGTCCGTAAATTTGAGAAAGTCTGGCTTGACAATCTTCAGGAAACAATATCTCGCCACCGTTAAACGCATCAACAAAAATACCAGCATCTTCAAAATCCGGTCTAATTAAAAAATGTCCCGGCATCCCAATTCCCACCATCGGAAAATCAATGCGCTTAGCCACCTCCAAATAAACCAAAGATAAAGAGATCGGAATGCCAGTACGCCGATCGATCACTTCATTCAAAAAGCTATTGCGGGGGTCGTAATAATCAACATCATTGCCCGCAAACTGCAATTCCCCGTATAAATAGCCGTTAATAGTTTGAATAATCCGCAGCGGATAATTCTCTGCCGGCAGGCGTGAGCGCACTTCATCTGCGATCGTGTCGAGAGCGTTGAGATACTCCTCTGGCTCTAAATTTGGGTATTCTTCCAAAGCCATATAAAGAGCAGCTTTCGCCAGGTCGATCGAGCCATCAGGCTGATTTATTTCTCGATAAAAGAGTTGTCGGGCGATCGGAAAATCCATATTTATTATTGATTTATTTTTAATTTACTTTTTTTACCAAAATCATGAACAGCCAAGATACCTGTTCCACAACAAAGATTATTCTGATAAACAGGCATTTTTTGTAGTATGATTAACCTTTTTTATTGTAAAACAGGTACTTCTTATGGTGAAACAGCAATCTGGTCTGTTCCCCACAAGATATTAAAAACAGTGAATTATTTAAATTTTAATATATTCTAATTTTTTTCATCTAAATCAGCCCCTATTTTTAATAAAGCTTCACGATTTTTTTCAATCGAGCCAGATTGAGGTGAACGCCCTCGGATGTCAAATCAACTTTCAAATCCCGTGACTTTTACCAATCACCCAACTGCGGCGAAAAATCCGAGCCAGAGTCGATTCTTCCAAAGCAAAATAGATAGGGCGGCCGTGAGGACAAGTGCGCGGATTACGAGTTTGCTGCCATTCATCCAACAAATTTTGCATTTGGGGAAGACTCAAAGGAGTACCGTTTCGTATAGCACTACGGCAAGCAGTCGCAACTTGAGCCGCTTGTAAATCTGCGACTTTACTGAGTTCAAAAAGCGCATCCGCACAGTCATCTCGATCTGCTAACAATTCAGGAACTTCGCGGGCAGCCCATAGCTGTTCGCCAAAACTTTCTACTTCCAAACCCAAGCGGGATAAATTCTCTATTTGCAGTGCAGATAATTGACTGAGAATTACTGGTTTTTCTAGACATTTTAGCTGCCAAGCAGCGCACAATTGCTCGTATAAAACGCGCTCGTGAGCGATGTGCTGTTCTATCAACCACATTCCGCTGGAATGTTCCGCAACAATGTAAGTATTGTGAACTTGAGCGATCGCCCTCAATTCCATCAATCCTATTTTATTAGCTTTTTCCTGTTCGCCACCTGCATCATTCTGCCTAGCAGAAATCCCGACACTGTAAGCACTTTTTTGTTCGGATGCCTTCAGCAATTTTCCCACTCGATCCGGAATTGGGGCAGGCGGCAAAACTTCATCGTTCAAATGCAAAGCACGAGCAATTGCTGCGCTAACTTGTGCTTGCCAAAAACTCGGATCGTGCAGATAAATTTCAACCTTAGCCGGGTGGCGGTTCCAGTCTATTTCCGAAGGGGAGATTTGCAGGTGAACAAAACACACGGGATAGCGATCGCGCGGACAAGTGCGGGTAAAGGCGCTGAGAATAGTTTGCTCTAATTCGGGCGATCGCACAACTCGCCGATTTACCCCAACTTTCACCCAATCCGGTCGCCTGCGGTGGCACCGATCTGGCAAACCAATTACTAACTCCAAACGCTGGGAATTGGGCGTTTGGAAATGGGAAGTCGCAACTGGTAATTGGTAATTAGGCTTAACTGTAGCTCCAACAAGTTGAGTTTCTATCAATAAATTTGCTGCTTTCTGATTTTGAGGACTCGCCGGCAAATCTAACTTTAAATACTGCAAATCGCTCGCTCGCAAACCGCGCACGAATTGAGGTAAAAGTTGTTCCGCTGTCCTACCTGGAGTTACGTGCAAACAAGGCGTATTTCCTTGACGCAACTGCCAATTAACGTGCGGGTGACAAATAGCAATTTGCTGCAGCGTTAATTGGATCGATCGCATTTGCTGTGCCGGCGACAAAAAACTGCGGCGCACAGGCCAATTGCCAAACAAATTATCAACAGTCACCACCGTACCCGGAGCGATCGCCGCTGTTTCCACCTCCACAGCAACGCCCGCGTTGTTGTAAAGCACCCGCCAGCCCGATCGAGCATTTTCAACTCCCCCCTTGTTAAAGGAAGATTTGGCGGGGGTTTGCGCCGACTCTCGATTTTCCGAAAAATCCCCCAATCCCAAATCATTCGATCGGCTCAAAACCTCCAAACAGCCCAACTGAGCTAAACTGTGCAAAGCTTCCCCACGAAATCCCAAAGTATCAATTTTGTAAAGGTCAGCTTCAGTGGTAATTTTGCTCGTACTGTGAGGCGAAGCCGCCTGCTGCAAATTTTCCAGATCCATTCCGGTACCATTATCTGCAACTTGCACCCGCCACTGTTCCGGCCAGACAGAAACAACGATGCGAGTTGCGCCAGCATCCAGAGAATTTTCAACTAATTCTCGTACCGCTGCGGCGATCGAGTCAATCACTTCGCCTGCGGCAATTAAATTGATAACTTCTGTGGGTAAGGTTTGAATAGTAACTGGCATCAGATTTTTAGCAGTTCGTTAATTCAATTCTACTTGATTCTGTAAGTAGCTACACAGTATTAGGACTTACGATCTTCAACCCGGTTTATTAAAAAAATATTGTTTAATAACAAGATATCTATTCATCAACCAAGTCTCTAAGGCTTAGTGAGAAAGTTCTAAGTATATATCTTTTTACGTAATTAATTTTGAGCTGCTAAAGCCATGCTTTTCGGCAAGCGGATGTAAAAAGTTGTGCCTTTTCCGTCCTCTGACTCATAAGTAATTTTCCCTTTGTGAGCCTCAACGATCGACTTAACAATCGCCGTTCCCAACCCAGTACCAGTCCGCTTTCCATAAGTCACAAACGGTTCAAATAACTTTTCCTTAATTGTCGGTGGAATGCCGGGACCGTTATCGTAAATGCTAATTTCGGCCCACTCCTCACTTTGTGTCACCGCAATCTCCACCCGACCCCCTCTTCCGCTAAAAGCCTCAACAGCATTCCCAACTAAATTTTGTAAAACGCGCAAAATCTTATTTTCATCCGCTTCCACTATTACTTCTGTTACCCGTACTGCTAAATCTACTTTGGCTGCTTCACAATAAACTCTGTTCAACTTTTCAAACTGCTGCAACGTCTGAATTAGATTAACTGGTTTTTTATTTAATACAGAATTACCTCGCGAAAATTCTAATACTTCTTCAGCCATCCCTAACATTCGATGAACCTGCAATTGAATAAGTTCACACCACTCCTGAGTTTCCTCATCTGGGTGCATTTCTTTGAGCATTTCTGTGGAGAGTTTAATTCCGGTAAAAGGACTTTTGAAATCGTGAATAATTGTGCTCACCATTTCTCCTACCAATACCATTTTTTGTTTGTGTACCAACTGGCTAACATATTGATCCGTGGTATCCCGTAAATTTTTAGTAATGAAACTAAACATTTGCATTACTGAACTGCCTTTAGCAAACTGGAGAGTTGTTATTAGTTCTTCACGGGCTATTTTGGCCAAAGTCGAGCCTGCAACTGCCACAGCTCTAGCACTGCGTGGCTCTCCGTCTAAAACTCCGAGTTCGCCAAAATAATCGTCTGGCTTAGCCACAGCAACAGTTTGATATTTATTGTTTTCAAGCCGCTTGCTAAACTCGACTTTACCTTCTAAAACTAGATAGAAAAAATCCGCTGTTTCTCCTTCTTCAAAAATCAGCGTTTCTTCATCAAAACTCTCCAAAACAGCTATTTGGCAAAGGTGAGCAGCTTGCTCGGGTTCAAAATAAGACATAAATCGATGAGAGGCCAGATCCATGTGAAAATACCTGAGGCTTAATTTAAACAGTTTCTTTTTTCTATTTTCGCCGATCGCCATCGGTGCGTTAATAAAATACAATACTGCTTTAATCTGGCTCTCTTTTCGAGCCTCCTCGGCTTTGACGCAAGAATCAGCGTCGGGATGCAGAGCCAGACTAGCATAGCAGCACCAGCAATCTCACCAAAATTCTCAGTTAATTGACTAAAATACATAAGTATTGTACTATTTTTGAGATTTAAATTAGATGTGCGGGGGGTTCTCCGGCCACCTCAGAAGATTTTAACTGTAGAGAGATCGTGTAATTTAAATGTCGATCGACCGAGTTTACAAAAATTAACGCTCGCCCGATAAAACGATCGCAGCATTCTGCCCGCCAAAGCCAAAACTTAAACAAACCGCATTTCTGACAATAGCCGATCGCGCACAGCGAACAAAATCTAATTCAAACCCCGGTTTTGTCATTCCAACGCAAGCCGGCAACATCTGATATTTAATGCTCATCAAACAAAAAGCCGCGCCCAAAGCTCCCGAAGCTCCCAAAGTATGACCCGTAGCCCCCTTAGTCGAACTAACAGCAACTCCTCGGTGAAATAACTTCTCAATTAACAGTGCTTCGTGTCGGTCATTTAACTCAGTTGCAGTACCATGAGCGTGAATAAAATCTATATCAATCGCCGCTAAATTGCTCCGTTTCAAACATTGATTTACCGCCGCGATCGCACTTTCCCCCCCCAGCTCCGGCGCGTTAGCATGGCAAGCATCATTTGTCAAGCCAAAACCGGAAACTCGACCGTAAATTTTAGCACCACGATGCCTTGCCAACTCGGCAGATTCTAATACAAATAAAGCCCCGCCTTCACCGAGAACAAAGCCTTCCCGATTTTCATCAAAGGGATAGCAGCCATTGTTTGCCAAAGCACCCATCCGGCTAAATCCAGCCAGAGTCAGCGGTGTGATAGGCGCTTCGACAGCACCTGCGATCGCCCGCTGACACTCACCGGTGCGGATTAAATCAACAGCGCGGGCGATAGACCAAATACCCGTCGCACAAGCAGCCATCGGCGCCAATACCTGCCCCGTCGAACCAATTGCCCTCGCCGCTGCGATCGCCCCCATGTGAGGCAAAAAATTCACAAATTGAGAATTGGTAATCGGTAATTGGGAATTGGGAATTGGGAATTGGGAATCGGTAATTGGGAATTCCCTTGCTTCTTGCGACTTCCCTCTTCCGAATTCCCTCAGACTTCTTCCAACTTCCGTCTTTCTTCCATCCGTTACATCCGTTACACAATCGGTTGCCGAACTTCCTTCGCTTGCCAACATTTCCAAATATGCCTGGAAGCCTCGGCTAGAACCGATCACAATTCCGCAATCGGGCAAAGGCAAAGTCAAATTAGCATCTTGCACAGCATCTATTAAAACCTGTCTAATTAAAGTTATTAAATCGACAGGTTTTGTGCCAATTAAAGCCAAAGGTCGCCGTTCAAGTTCTATAAAAGGTTGATGTTGCCGAATTCCTGATTCCCCAGACAACAATCTTTTCCAGCTACCATCCAGAGTGCCTAAAGCAGAAACCAAGCCAATTCCCGTAACAACAACATCCACATCTGCCCTCAGATTCCCAAATTTTTAGTCATTAGTCATTAGTCATTAGTCATTAGTTATTTATGATTGGAACTAATTATTAACTACTAACCAACGACCAACGACTGATATCGTTTCCGGTTGCATCGGAATAATAAAATCGAGTCAACCGTCAACGGTCAACAATCATCTCGATCGTGCAACCGGAATTGATATGACGAGTGACGACTGACTACTGACTACTGAACAGGCTTAAAATTTTCCAAACCCTGAGTAACAGTAGCCTTCTCAATGCGATCGCCCGCTTCAATCTTATCAATCACATCCATGCCTTGTTTCACGTACCCAAAAACCGCATAGCTGCCGTCCAAAAACGGTACATCGGTCAAAGTAAAGTAAAACTGAGAAGAAGCCGAATCAGGACTCTGCGATCGAGCCATAGCAACAGCCCCGCGACTGTGCACCAACACGGGTTTCTCCTTAACCCCAGCTTCTTCTAGCGTTTGGCTGTAAGTCGGTTTGGCAGCACCTTTAGCTTTAATTTCCAGAGGAATCCTGCGTTCAGCAGTAGTTTTTGGGTCAATAAAACCGCCAGTTCCCAGTCGCCCTGTAGGGAATTTAGGGTCTTTACCCTGAGGGTCGCCGCCCTGAACTACAAAAGGCTGAGGTTCCCGCACGACTCGGTGAAATACCAGCCCGTCGTACACTCCTTTCTGAACCAAATCGACAAAATTGCCCGCAGTAATTGGCGCATTTGTGCCGTCGAGTTCGATCGTAATTGGAGCACCTTTAACCGTCATCACCACCGTTGCTTTTCCTTCCAATCGTGGCAAATTGCTAAATTGTGAACTCGCCGCTACAGCAGCAGGAGAAGGAGACGGAGACAAAGAAATATTTTCACCCGACGCCGGATTCGATGTCGGAGTCGAGTTTGCCACAGGGGAACTACTGCATCCTGCGACAAACAACGTGCCAATTATTAAAAGTGAGAACAACCACCGCTGAATTTTGATTTGCATTTGCATTTGTATTTTCACTTTGAGTCAATTACGGACTTTGCAACTAAAGATTTTAATTCAGTAGTCCGAACTGTTTTTAGTTCGCAGTCTGAAACCCGCGATTTTGCTTTGGTAGCGAACTTGCCTTGGAGCCTTGAAACCCTTATTCTACGGTAGGCAATCAAAAACTATCCGAAGTATTGTTAATTGATAGATTCAAAAATTGGTAACGGGCTTACTCGCAGTTCGATCTTTTTCACTTACCAGGTAGGTAAGGTGCGAGATCTGACGCACCCTACGAGACATTACCAATCTAAAATCTAAAATCGAAAATCCCTAAAGTCCTTCTAGGGGAACTTGCAAAAATCGAGCCAATTCGGCTGCTTGATTTTCCACTTCCGACAAAGCAATCGGCTGTCCGACTCTAGTCAGGGGAAACTGACGGCGGTCTTTGAGCTTAAGATAAATACTGCGGCGGGGACTGAGACCTTCTTTAATGTCTACCCGCACAGATTGCACGTCCGATGTCTTGCAATTAAAATCAACTTTGCGGTTTTTGCCGGGAAAACCCCAGCGAAAGATCCGAATGTTACCAGTTTGCCGATCGAACTCGCTGTAACCGCCACCGACATCCCAGAGAATAGTCAGCCACAGGTAGAGCGCCAACAGCACGCCACAGACACCGTAGAAACCCATCGCAATGCCTTGGGGGATGAAAACAAGCTGAGTCGGGTCAGCAAAAGGCAGCAGGTTAACGTGCAAGTAGCTGGAAATGCCCGACAGCAGGAAACCAGTCCCTCCAATGCTGACCACCGTCGCCCACCAGTAATTGCTGAAGCGGCGGGAGCCCAAAACCGGGTAGCGCAGGACAGAATCGATCGAGGTCGTTGTTTTTGCAGTCATAAAATTAAACAGCCTTAAAGCCAAATCTTAATTCAATTAGTCCACCGAGCGTCACGCTTCGCTGACGCGATCGCGATCGGGCGGGTGGGGATTGTGTATCAACTCCTGCTAATTATGGTCAACTACCCGCCATCAAGCGGAGTACCGCTATGATGGGGGCTTGTATCTGAACTCCACCTCAATTCCGAAAACCTCGAAAGGATTTCAGCTTTGGCTTCACGGCTCGATACATGAGGGAGTGCTGACAAGACCCCGGTACTCATCCAGGCTTGCCGGACGAGCAACGTTCTAAGTGCGATATTTCGCGCCCCAACCAGATCTGCATGAAGTTGATGCCCACAGCATTCACAGCGGAAAATCAGCCCCTTGTTCGGTCGATTAGCCTTTGAGGTATGCCCACATTTAGGGCAACTTTGCGAGGTGTAATGTGCCGGAACTTTAGTAGCTAACGAGCCAACCAGCACAGCCTTGTAATCGATATAGCCATGCAATTCGGCAAACGACCATTGAGCCACGCTCCTGTTAGCTTTCCGTTGTTTCTTGCTTGCCCGTTTGCCCGATTTAGATTTAGTTCGATCGCGTATTCCGGTCAGATCTTCTAGTCCAATCAGGCTGTTAGGCTTGGCGATTTTACTCGCAATCTGGTGGTTCACATCAGCGATAAACCGTCTCTCCCGTCCCGACAAAGCGATTAATCTTCGCTTCGCCGAACGGGTGTCTTTTCGCTGTAGAGATTGTCTGGATTTTTGATAACGGTTGGCTCGATGTCTAGCCACCTTGCCCGAATAGAAACTCGACTTATTAGCTAAGTCTGTTTCGACTGCGAGGTATCTCATTCCCACATCTATACCAGAAATTATAGTGATGTTCAGTGGGTCGAGAGTAGGCGTTTCCACCTCCAAGCTCACCATTAGATAGTAAGTCTTCGAGGATTTCTGGTAGACAATTTTAGCAGCACCGATCTTCTTGGACGCTCGCATCAGATCGATGTGCTTGTTGTAGCCATCAAACGGAACAACAATTCGACCATCCAGGGTGTTAATACTGACCCGTCGATCCTTTTTAAAGGAGTAGTCGCGCTGGTAATTTAGCGTACAAGTCCGCGAGGTGTATTTGGGAGCTCGATCGAGTCCCTTGTACCGTCGCTTGGTATACCCAGCTTTAACCGCCTCGCTATTCTGCTTGGCTTTAGTCCACAGCGTCTTAAAAGTCGCAGCAACTTGTCTTGGCACGTTACACGCCATCTGGGAACCAAGCCCAAATAAGGCCCGTAGCTCCGAGTAGACCAACTTTTGTAGTTTAGCTCCGTTGCCAGATTTACCGTTATCAAATGCCACTTGGGATGCGTAGTTCAGCGCATCCCGATAGGCCAAAGAAACTTGAGCTACCGAGATTTTTTGCTCGGCAGTCAGGTTTAATTTGAGTTTTGCGGTAATTACTTGGCTCACAACTTCTTCAACAGATAAGAGGATAATCTTACCCTGTGAAGGATTTGAGTGCAAGCGCAGAGTGTTTGTTCGTCTCCTCAACCACCGCCAACTCGCCGCTTGGCGACGAAGGGTCAGTTGGATTGTTGCTGAGCATCGTCAACCAAGATGGCATTCCTCTCAACCACGCTTTCATCGAGTACGCCTCTAGTGGGGGAACCCTGCTGTTCTAGTTGAAATTTATGAACTTCTAATATATAGTTATGTTAACTTTAATTAGAAACCTGGGTCTTTTAACAAGCAAAAGGATTTTACCGCAATGACAATCGCAGTCGGACGCGCCCAGACCGAAAGAGGCATCTTTGATGTCCTCGACGACTGGCTCAAACGCGATC
>NZ_JAUBQX010000102.1:0-5042 GCF_036701505.1 Microcoleus sp. Pol11C2 | reverse complement strand
ACGTCAATATACTTACACACAGAAAATTATTTAGGATTGTTTATAAATATAGAAAATCATTTAGGATTGCTATAGTAAAATAAAAGAAAAAATTAGCTCCCATAATATGAATTACGAACAATTGCAAAAATCAACCCCCAAAGACTTTAAACGCTACTGTGGAGTACATCAAGAAACATTCAAAGAAATGGTAAAAATAGTCAAAGCGGAAAAAGTATTTCAAAAAAAATCAGGAAGACCAAGTAAATTGTGCGTAGAAGACCAAATCTTAATGACATTATCCTATTTGCGAGAATATCCTACTTTTTTTCATCTAGGAATTAAATGGGGTATTAATGAATCAAATGCTTATCGAATTGTAATTAGAACTGAGAAGGCTTTAATAAATTCCGGTTTATTTAATTTACCTGGCAAAAAGATTTTTTATCAAAGTAAAAATGAGATAGAAACTGTAGCGGTGGATGTATCAGAGCATGAAATAGAGCGTCCCCAAAAAAAGCAAAAGAAATATTATAGTGGCAAGCAAAAATATCATACAATAAAATCGCAAGTTTTAGCCAACCAAAAAACTGCCAAAATAATATGTACAGCTTTTAGTAACGGGAAAACCCATGATTTTAGTTTGTTTAAAAAAAGCCAGATAGGGATGAATCAAGAACTTGAATTGCTAGGTAATAAAGGTTATCAAGGAATCAAAAAGATTCATACTAATAGTAGAACACCGCTCAAAAAAACAAAAAACAAAAAACTGAGTCAAACCGAAAAATTTTTCAATCGGCAACTGGCAAAAGACAGAATTATCATTGAAAATATCCATCGAAGTTTAAATATATTTAGAATACTTTCATCAAGATATCGTAATCGAAGAAGACGCTTCGGATTAAGATTTAATTTGATCGCTGGTATTTATAATTATGAAGTTTCTTTGAAGACAAATTAGCCATCGCCTGAGACTTTCGCAAGAGGTCTAATGAAACAATCTTATGACCGGAGTCAAAGCCAAAAACCGTTACATATAGTCAGTGCATGGTCGGGGTCCCATCAATTAGTTTTAGGGCAAAAAAAAGTCAATAAGAAATCCAACGAAGTGACAGCGATTCCAGCTTTGTTAGAGCTGCTAGAAATTGAAAAAAGCATAATAACCATCGATGCTCGCTTGATGTCCGAAAGAAATAGCAGCGCTTATAATTAAGAAGAAAGAAGATTATATTTTAGCGCTAAAGGGAAATCAAAAACTTATTCATAAAGACGTAAAAAACTGGTTTGAATTAGCTCAAAAAGAAGATTTTGCTGGCAGAGAGCATAGCTATTATCAACAAATATAAGGAGGGCATCATCGAGTTGAAAAAAGACAAATTTGGACGGTAGCAGTCTCGGAGTTGCCACCTCTTCATAATAAATCATTATAAACTGGATTAAAAACGGTTGTTATGGTCGTCAGTGAAAGACGTTTGTGGAATAAAACTACCACAGAAGTTCGGTTTTATTTAAGTAGTTTAGCCAGTAATGCCGAGAATATTGCTCAAGCAATTCGCAGTCATTGGGGTATTGAAAATAGCTTACATTGGACACTGGATGTTACTTTTTCTGAAGACAATAGTCGCATTCGTAAAGAGCACTCTCCTGAAAATTTTGCTCTTCTACGTCGTTTAGCTGTCAATTTACTGAAACAGGAAAAAGAATTTAAAGGAAGTTTAAAAATGAAGCGATATCTGGCGGGAATGAATAATAATTATTTAGTTCAAATTTTAGTCTCTGCCAGATAACGCTCGAAAACTAAAACGGATTCCCGATCTACATTGATTCAGCTTTGAGAATTCAGAAGTTATTAAAGCTCGATTTTAAATGGGTTAATTGCATCAGATTTAAGAGTTATAAGAATGGTTTTTTCAGAGAAAAGCTAACGCAAAAATATGATTTTCTGTCAACTTAATTTAGATGCGTTTACCCTGATTCATCTGCCAAATCGTTTGTGTTTTCAATCTGTTATTATAAACGCCTAGAATTCAATAAGCATCTACTTTGTACCTTTATTCATAAGTTAGATTTAGACCGGGATTTGATTTTAAATCACCCTAACCTTCCTTCAGTCTTGTCTTATGGTACTTTGGCTGCTTAAAAACTGTCCGGACTATTGTGATTACTTATTGCCGTGTTGGTCAAACTTTATCAATTGCAATCGACCGCAGTCAATGGGGGCGCATTAATCTCTTTATGGTTAGCCTGATCTGGGAGCGAAGAGCAATTCCATTATACTGGTCACTGTTGCCCAAATTGGGAAACAGTAGCTTCGAGTCACAGACTACCAATTTACAGCAAGTTTTACCATTATTTTCAGAATATAAAGTCATCGTTTTAGGAGACCGTGAATTTTGTTCTGTCGATTTGGGAAACTGGTTGAGGGAAAAGGGTATATTTTTTTGTTTAAGAGTAAAAACTAATCATTGTATCGAAACGGAACATTTAGTTTGACAACGGTTAGATGAATTAGGAATAGTACCAGGCACCTCTTTATATTTTCAAGGTAAAAGAGTCAGAAAAACTCAGCCTGCTACTGGATTTGATGTTGCTTGTAAGTGGAAAAGAAACTACGGGGCATGGAAGGTTGATGAAGCGTGGTTTATTCTCACGAATTTAGGGTCATTTCCGGCAGCTATCGATGCTTACAAGCAACGGATGGGCATTGAAGAAATGTTTCGAGATTGTAAAACAGGAGGCTACGATATTGAATGAAATAGCTTAAAAACAGACCGACTTATCAACATGATTTTACTCATGAAACTCGCCTACAGTTCGGGAATATTTCAAGGCACTGAAATCAGGAAAAAGCAGGTGCAAAAATATGTATCTCGTCGCAAATAACCTAATAAAAAATATCGAAGACCGAGTACATTTGGTGTTGGTTTAGATGGAGAAAAGTGGGTCAATTATCTCGAACAATATTCTGACGAGGTAGAACTGTTAATGAAGTTAACTCCAAATAAACGGCGCTTTTATCAACAAGGTATGCGGGCCGCAACCCTTATACAGTCTATCTCGTAGACCTCTTTGTCACCCCCCCCAGTGAGGTGAGAACACTTTTAGCGGTTTAGAATTGGATGAGTTGTTCCTCGCCAAGGATGCTGAGGCTCGCTGTGGTATGATGGTGATTGATTTGACGAATGGGGCGATCGTTCACTGGTTGCGGTTTGAAGGAATTGTCACAAAACTCTATGATGTACAAGTGATTCCTCAAGTACAAAAGCCGATGGCGTTGGGTTTTCAGACTGACCAAATTGCTCAGTTAATTACTTTGGAACTTTAACCGCAGATGGTGGCGGATGTACGCGGATTAACGCAGATAAATGTTGACAGGATTTACCCACGGGGTGTGTGTGAGAGTATTTAAGCCGGATTTTGTCTTACTCAACAATTGCCCCATCTAAGCTTGTTTTTCTTAAGTCGGTTCTCGCTAAGTTTGCACCTCTTAAGTCAGCACCTGTTAAACAAACATTGCTTAAATCTGCATAACTCAGATCCGCACATTTCAGATTAGCATTGGATAAATTTGCTCCTGATAAATTCGCCCTCACAAGTTGCGATAGACTCAAGTTACAGCCACTCAAGTTTGCAGATTGCATCTGTGCTGCCATTAAGTTTGCTTTGCTTAAATTAGTGCCGCTGAGGTTAGCCAAATTCAATTTAGCATAACTCAAATCAATGCGTTCCAAGCAAAGTTCGCTCAATTGCGCGCATCGCAAGTTAGCATTAATAAAAAACCTGTCTCCAATCCCATAACGGCGCAGCAATTCCTCAACTTCCAGCCGAATTAAAACCGGTTCGCAAGTATTTTGGTAGCACCACGATGTCTCCAGTAAACTAGCGGCTGCTTCAATTGCGACCTTGTCGCATTTAGGGATCACAAAACTATTGCACCCATCCCACTCACCGTTGAGCATGAATGCCATCTCAGAAGCTGCTGCAATTGAGTCGCATAGCAAAACGGTTTCTGGTTTGGGTGGCAGCCAGTTCATTAAACCGATCGAGCTGTTGTTTTTCACTGTAGATTCAGGATTTGTGCGTCTTTCTTAATTATAGGTAAAAATATTGAATACAGTATGCACAAATTCGCTGCGGCTTCAGAGAATGAATTAATTGTGTTTGGTGCAGCCAGACCAGGATACGGCGATGCAGAAATTGCTCACTGGATTGAATTTATGCAGGGGCATAATATCAAGCAAGTTTGCTGCTTGCTTGCTCAGACCCAACTCATCCGCTATAGTGACTTACTGGGAACATATCGGAAAATATTTGGGTGCGATCGAGTTTGCTGGGCGCCGATCGCAGACTTTGAATTGGTCGATCGCGATATTTTAATCGATCGAATATTGCCGTTCTTGAAATCTGCAAATAGCAAAGGCGAACGGGCGGTAGTTCACTGTTCTGGGGGGATCGGACGTACAGGACAGGTTTTGGCTGCTTGGTTGGTCAGCGGGCGGGGGTTGTCTAACAAACAGGCGATCGCAGCAGTAAAAAAAACTGGCAGAAATCCCTATGAAGCAGCGATCGTAGCTTGTTTGAAAGGCCGAAACCCCTGGCTAGTCATTGAAGAACTTAATGCTCTGTTAGATGATTGTCGCCTTGCTGCGAGAAATGATACATAGCACTATACCAACTATATAGAGCCCATTTGACATCTTTTACGGTCTTGTGGTAGCGTGACCGTAAAAGCATTATCCAGCAGCACCCATGCGTTATTATAGTAGTCTAACGGATTCAGAATGGGAAACAATTGAACCCATACTACATGAGATATTGCCCAAAAAGAACCGAACTAGACCATGTACTGGACAAAAAGAGAAATCTTAGATGGAATCTTCTATCAACTAAAAAATGGCTGCAATTGGCAAGACTTACCCAAAGACTTGCCCCCCTATTCCACTGTATATTGGCATTACAAGCAGTGGCGAACACAGGGAGTAATAGAAGAGCTGATGAGGGTATTACATGAGCAAGTGCGTGAGCAGGTAAAAAAACAGCCAAATGGACTACATTGATGATTA
>NZ_JAUBQX010000027.1:60009-88553 GCF_036701505.1 Microcoleus sp. Pol11C2 | reverse complement strand
GATTTTTAAACTACGACTCATAAACGCACCATACAAGCTATCTCTCTATTATATGCAACTTCACATAAAATTGGTATAAAACATAATTTAAACAGGTTCCGGGATTGTCTGAGGAATAGGCTCCGGCACTGTCTGAGGAATTGGAGAGGGTACAGTTTCTGGCACCGGTTCGGGAATGGGCTGGGGAATTGGCGCAGGTACCGGCTCCGGTACTATCCCGGGAATCGGTTCGGGAACGGGGCCCGGCACTGGTGGGGATGCGGGTATAGTCGGCAGCCCCGGTTCGGTGCTGGGAATCTGTGGGCCTGGAAACGGAGTATGGTTGGGAAAAATCACGGCAATTCTATTAATAACTCGATACAATCATCGTAGATAAAAAGCTCAAAATACGGCATCTATCTAAATAGTTAAAGTTTATTAAAATTGATATTTGGCACCGTTTTTTATCAGCTTTTTGGAGTAGATGAAAGCAACCGGGTTTATCTGTATTTGATTTTTATGCTGACCGAAAGCAATTTGGTCACAGCCCCCCGGTACAGGCCGTGAACCCTTGAAAAATGCGTAGCCTACTCATCACCTGCGATCGCTACAGCCCGTGGGAGAAAATCTTTAATCTAAAATCGCGGAATCGATCGCCCTTTGAAAAGCCTTGCCAGCCTGTAGTTTTGGACGACACCTAGCCAAAAGTACAGGTTCTGTCCTGTACTTACGGCCAGTTGGGAGCTGGCCTTTTGGCTAATTTAAGACTCAACTAAAAGCTAGGAACTTTTTGGGGATTGCTCTCTTAGAATCAAACCACGACCAGCCCCAAAATTTAGTTGAAATTCAACAACTAAAATTAAGCTTTATGACACAGAGTGATGAATTATATCAAAAGCTGTTAGAGCTTGATGAAGATAGTCTCAAGGCGCAGCTTGGAATCAGAGTTCAAGAAATAGCGAGAGATCCAACGCCGAGAGCGGCTTCTTTAGAAAGTCTTGATGAGGCTCTAAGTGCGACTCCCAGAGGTGGAAGTCCCGATCGTGCGGATGTCAACTTTGGCGATCCTCTCTTCAAGCGCCTGAATGTCACATCCTAGAATCTGATGGGCAGCGAATTGTTTGACGAGCGAGAAATTCAAGCTCAACTCGAAACAACTTTCAATTTTGCCTTTTTCCCTCTATAAACTAAACGCTTATGACTCGTAACATCTACGCACTATTAGTTGGAATAGACAAATATGAAGCTCCAACTCCTCCGTTGCAAGGCTGTATTAATGACATTACAGCGATCGCGCAGTATCTAAATGAACGGGTTGCCAAAGAAGGATATCAACTACATTTGCAAACACTCAAGGATCAAGAGGCTACCCGTCAAGCGATTATAGATGGATTTCGGAAACATCTGTGTAACGCTCAAAGTAATGATGTAGTTCTCTTCTACTACAGTGGTCATGGCGCTCAGGAAGAAGCACCACAGGAATTTTGGCACGTAGAACCTGATCGACATAATGAAACATTGGTCTGTTATGAGAGTCGCCAGGAAGGAGGCTGGGATTTAGCCGATAAAGAATTGGCAAAACTGATTTCTGAAGTCTCAGCTAAAAAACCACACATTACTATTATTCTTGATTGCTGTCATTCCGGTTCTGGGACTAAAAATCCCTTCCAAGAAACAGGAGTCCGTCTCGCTTCCACAGACAAGCGCAAGCGCCCAATAGATAGCTTTATCTTTAAACTTGACGAATTAGAGAAACTCTCTAATTCCAGTAACGGTGAAGTGGATTCCATTGGCTTGAAACTTCCTAAAGGTCGTCATATTCTCTTAGGGGGTTGTCAAGATAGTCAACTTGCGAAGGAATACAACGGAGGGGGTCAGCAACGGGGAGCTTTTTCCTATTTTTTAATGGATACGTTGCAGCAAGCGAATGGCAAGTTGACCTATCGGGATTTATTCAACCGAGCAAAAGCTATAATTGGTAGTCGGGTTTTAGATCAGTCTCCCCAACTTGAAATCAATAATCCAGGGGATGATAATCAATTTTTCTTAGATGGCGCGATCGCCGAACGGATTCCTTATTTCACAGTTAGCTATCACAAAAAGTATGGTTGGGTCATTGATGGGGGTGCTGTTCACGCCATTCAAAGTCCTTCTAACGGCGAAACCACTTTATTAGCAATCTTTCCCTTGGACAGCCATACTGAAGACTTGCGCGAACCCTCGAAGTCTTTGGGTGAAGCCAAAGTAACTCAGGTTTTGCCACAGCTAAGTCAGATTAGTATCAGTGGAATTGAGAACCTAGATTCTGACAAAACTAAAACCTTTAAAGCTGTTATTACCAGTTTACCTTTGCCCCCTCTAGGCGTTTATTTTGAAGGTGAGGAGGCGGGGGTGAAGTTAGCACGTCAAGCGATACAGTCAGCAGGACTGAAAAACCAACCCTCTGCTTATGTCCGTGAAGAACAGGAACTCACCAAAGCTCAATTTTACTTGCTGTGTCGGAATGACCAGTATTTGATTTCTCGACCCGCTGATGACCGTCCTTTAGTGGCTCAGATTGATGGTTATACCCCAGAGAATGCTTTAACAGCGATTGAACGATTAGAACATATTGCCCGATGGAATGCGATCGTAGAGCTTCCGAATTCGGGTAATGGCGTGATTAAAGACGATGACATCAAGATGGAACTCATCTTTGAGGATAAAGACTTATCTCAATCAGGGCAGATGCGTTTAGAGTACAAGTACAGGGATCAAGATGAAGAAAAGAAGTTTCTGCCTTCTACTGTTCAAATAAAACTCACCAATACAAGTGAGAAGACGCTTTACTGTAGTTTACTTATCCTTACAGACCTCTTTGCTGTCCAAGCACCGTTTTTTGAAGAAGGTTGTAGACAGTTTAAGCCAGGAGAAGAACCCTTCGTCAGTGAATCTGGAAGATTAACATTGCCAGACGAATTATGGAAACTGAGAATTACAGAGTACAAAAACATCATTAAGTTGATTGTTAGTACGGCAGAGTTTGATGCTCGATTGCTTACTCAAGATAAACTTGATGTCCCCCGACCCATACAAAGAGATATAGGCCCCTCAAACCAAAACTCTCTAAATCGTTTGATGAATCGGGTTCAAAGTCGTGAATGGGAATCTGCAAGCCCACAGAAATATGATGATTGGTTTACTGAACAAATTACAATCACGACTGTTCGACCTTTAGATACTACCTCAGTACCCCATACAGGGGAGAAGAAATTAGCAGAGGGAGTCAAGTTACAAGCCCATCCTAGCTTACAAGCCCATGCACGTTTAACGACAATTCCTCAAGTAAGTCGGGATTTAGGAAATCTAATCCTGCCTCCCATTCTGCGAGAAGATCCTCAAGTGAGTCAAACTTTTCAATTCACAACCAGTCGCGGTACAGCTCCGGGTTTAAGTGTATTGGAATTGAGTCAAATTCAAGACTACACAGTGGTTACTCCTGATGCGCCTTTAAAATTGTTAGTTGACACAATATTAGGAGAAAATGAGCATCTCTTACCGGTTGGTTATGATGGTGAATTTTTCCTTCCATTAGGTCGAGGTAAAAAAACTAAAGATGGCAAAACAGAGATTCAGCTACAACGATTACCAAAACCCTTCAATCATGACAGAAGTGTTCAAGGATCTATTAAAATCCTGTTTCAAAAAATAGTCAGTGAAAAGCTGGGTTTAGAGTGTGAATATCCGCTTCTAAGAGTGGCTGAGGTAGCGCCCGATGAAACGATAACCTATGTCAGCGATCGAGTTCAGATTAAAGCATGGCTAGCAAAAAGTCAGCGAATTTTGCTTTATATACACGGCATCGTGGGTGATACCGATAGTATAGTCAAGAGCGTTCAACGAGCAAAAGTAACATTGAATGGAAAACAGTGTCCTCTCAAAGATAATTATGACCTAGTTTTGACTTTTGACTACGAGAATATTAATACTTCAATTGAAGACAATGCTCGTAAGTTGAAAAAACGCCTCGAAGAAATAGGATTGAAGGCGAATCACGGCAAAACTTTGCATATTGTTGCTCATTCAATGGGGGGGTTAGTTTCTCGTTGGTTTATTGAACGAGAAGGTGGCAATAAATTCGTTCAACATTTAATCATGTTGGGTACGCCGAATGCGGGTTCTCCTTGGCCAACGGTTCAAGACTGGGCAACATTTGCTTTAGGAATTGGACTTAATAGTCTTTCTAGCGTTGCTTGGCCTGTGAAAGTGTTGGGGTGTTTAGTCAGTGCAATCGAAACTGTGGATGTAGCCCTAGACCAGATGAAACCCGGTTCGGAGTTCCTTAAATCCTTGGCTGCAAGTCCTAACGATCCAGGTATTTCTTATTCAGTCATTGCTGGTAATACTTCGATTAAAGCGATGCAGGCACAAGGAGAAGAAGCGAGTCGATTAATGCGGCTGATGCAAAAGTTATGCAGTCGAGTTGTAGAATTGCCATTCCTGGGCCAATTGAATGATATTGCGGTGACAGTGCAAAGCATTACGAGTATTCCAGAAAGAAGAAAAATTGCTACCCATATTCAAGAAGTAGCTTGCGACCATTTAACTTATTTCGATCACCCAGAAGGTTTGAAAGCTTTGAGTGTAGCTCTCAGTCAACATACATAAACAAAAAACAAAGGTAAGAGCTTTCTTTTCTTACTTTGCTTCTTCGGCATTTTGATCTTCCCATTTATCTAGCAGGAGTTTGAATAATGTCTACTTCCAAGCATGAGTTTAACCGTAACTTTGCCATTATTATTGGAATCAATGAATATCAGAGTCATAATAATGATATTCGTCCTTTGGAAACAGCTAGACCAGATGCTGAAGAGTTTGCTAGAATTCTTGGGGAAGAATATAAGCATGAGCGATATGAAATTCAGTTGCTACTAGATGAAGATGGCACCCTTAAGCGATTAAACCAACTGATGGAAAATTTCAAACAGAAGCAAATAATAGTAGGCAAGGAAAAACTAGATATTACTGAGAACGATCGCCTTATATTTTACTTTGCTGGGCATGGAAAAGCTTTAGAAGCCCTGGATAGTCAAGATGGACCAGTGGGGTATTTAATTCCTCAAGATGCCACTAACGATGAACACACTTGGTTGCCTATGGAAGACTTACATGATGCCTTGATTGAACTTCCTTGTCGGCATCTGTTAGTGATTTTAGACTCTTGCTTTGCTGGGGCATTTCGTTGGTCATGTCTCAAACGAGAATGGGAGTTGGAAGTAAAAGTTTATAAAGAACGCTACGATCATTATATTAGCGATCCCGCATGGCAAGTCATTACGTCAGCAGCAGACGATCAGAAAGCGGCAGATTCATTTGGCAAACGAGGTCAAACTGCCAAGGGAAATCACTCACCCTTTGCTCAAGCTCTTTTTGATGCGTTATGTGGAACAAATAATCAGAAGGATGACAACAGAAATAACAAGACTGTGGCTCATTGGGATGATGGAATTATTACTGCCACCGATCTTTATTCTTTTTTACGAAAGCAGGTTGAACCTAGAACAGAAGAAAAATTCAAGCGTCAAACTCCCGGCTTGTGCGAACTCAGAAAACATCGCAACGGAGAATTTATTTTTCTGTTGCCTGATTTTAACCGAAATAAGTTAGAGGATGCACCAGAACTTAATCCCGAAAATAATCCCTATCGAGGATTGGAGTCCTATAACGAAGAAGATAGTGACTTGTTCTTTGGTAGAGAAGAACAGATTAAAAAGCTTTATCATCAATTTATTTTCAGTGAGTCAGCTTTGACAGTCGTGCTAGGAGCTTCTGGAACGGGTAAATCCAGTTTGGTTAAGGCGGGGTTGATTCCTTATTTAAAGAAAACCAGCTTTGCAGAATTGAAAAAATGGAAGCAGAAGTTAGAGCAAAACTTAACACAAAATAAAGAGGCGAATGAGTTAGAAGATCAAAAAAGAAAAAAGGAGGAAATAGATGATTTAAAACAACAAGAGAATCAGCTAACGACTTGGCAAAATAAGTTAGAAAGTTTGATACAACAATTAGGAAATGTCAAATCCACTGATGAGTTAAAATTATTCAAGCAAGATTTGTTAGAAGAATTTACCAAACAGAATATATTAGGTGAATTGAAGCTGCTTAATGACTCGGAAAGAAGCTTTGAACAGCAGTTGGCAAATTTGAATAAACAATTAGAAACTCATTTACAATATTTGAATCACCCGTGGCAGTTTTTGGGACCTATTCGTTTTGGTAACTATCCCTTTCAGACATTAAATAATGCTTTGGAACAGTGCCTTGGTGTTCCTAGTTTTATGCCAGACCCTAACCAGGTGAAAGAAGATATTTTTGACAATTTCAGTAAGTTTATTAAATTGTTTAAGGGTAAACCTCATCAGACCCATAAACTTGAACGAGAAGTTAAAAAACTCTCGAAAAACCTAGAATCATGGATCGAAAAATATCCTGAATCTAAGCTGTTAATAGTAATCGATCAGAGTGAAGAACTAATTACTCTCTGCCGCGATGAGCAAGAACGAGAGCAATTTCTGATTTGGTTGGAAAAAACAATAAACTCTTACTCAAAACAGTTGCGAATTGTGTTGACGCTGCGTTCAGATTTTGAACCCCAATTTCAGGATGCTGTCCTTAAGAATTACTGGGCAAACGCTAGATTTGTGGTCCCGGCTATGAAACGAGCCGAGTTACGCCAAGCAATTGAGGAACCTGCGGCACAAAAGGTTATGTATTTTGATCCACATTTAGTAGATGAGTTGCTCGATGAGGTAGAGCAAATGCCCGGAGCACTACCTTTACTTTCTTTTACTCTGAGTGAGCTTTATTTCAAATATTTAGATGCTGTAAAAGATGGAAAAAGGAATAACCGGGCTCTGACTAAAGACGATTATAAAGACCTGGGTGGAGTGGTCAGATCGCTTACCAAAAGTGCAAACCGGAAATATGAGGAGTTAGTCAAAAGGGATAAAGCTTACGAGCAAACAATTCGCCGTGTAATGCTGCGAATGGTTGCAGTTGGTGGTGGTGAATTAGCTCGCCGACGGGTACTTGAGTCTGAGTTAAAATATCCAGGGTTAGAAGAAAATGAAAGACGGAAAACAGTAGTTCAGGAATTTGTAGACGCACGGCTTCTGGTTACAGATACAAATAAGGATAATAAAAAATATATTGAACCCGCCCATGATGCTTTAATCATGGGATGGGGGAAGATTAAGAATTGGCTTGATGAGAGACAAGAGATGTCAGAAAAAAGAAGTATTAGTTTGCCCTTTGGCAAAAAATCAGACAACCCCTTAAAAATTAATTTGGTTTTACAACGAGAACTAACTAATGCTGCGAATAATTGGTTAAGTAAAAAGGTAAGTGACGGATATATCATGGGATATATAAAAGCTATTGGTTTCCTGTGGTATGACGATCCGCGACTGCCACAGTTGAAACAAATCAAGCAATCAGAAGATAATTGGTTTAACATTACTGAGGCTAAATTTGTTAATTCGAGCATTCGTCAAAAACGAATTAATCTTGGGGTAATTACCGCAGTGGGAATCTCAATATTCCTTGCAGTGTTGTGGCAGTTGCAACTCAGTTTATTGAGGGAAAAAGCAGCTAGAACGCAAAATCTTTTACAAGCAGAAACTCCTGTTGAAGGTTTAATGTTAGCAATACAGGCAACTGGAGAAAGCCAGTTCCGCCTCAGACACGTCATCACTCCTGTTAAATACAGCCTATCTAATGCAGTTGCCAATTCTAGAGAACAACTGAGAATTGAGAGTAATCAAGGGGAAGTATTATCTGTTGCATTTAGTCCAGATGGTCAAAGGATTGTTAGTGGAGGTCAAAATGGAACAATTGCTTTATGGAGTATTATAGGTAAAGTCCACTTGTTGTTTGAAAGCACTTCTACTGGCAACAGCATTAATTTTGTTGACTTTAGCTCAGATGGTAAGAAAATTGTCAGTAGTAGCAATGATGGTCTTGTGCGTTTGTGGGATCTCAATGGGAATGAAATTAAAAAGTTCAGCGCTAATAACAATAGCAAGGTGATTTCTGTTTCCTTCAATCATAAAAGTAACAGTATTGCCATAAGCTATGAAGATGGAAGGATAGCCTTGGGAAATTTTGAAACTGGAAATAACAAGTTTTTAACCACTCTACCCTCTGAATCTGGAACGAAGCCTTCCAACTTAGTTGCACTAAGTCCTAATGGACTGCGAGTCGCAGCAATTCGAGATGGGAAATTATTGCTTTGGAAGAGTCAGGGAGGAAAACCTAGTGAACACGATCTAAACCCTCCTAATATTATTGAGGGTGATGTGTTTAATCGTACCAGTAGCATTTGCTCGATCGCCTTTTTAGATGACAAAAATATTTTGATTGGACGTGGAACGTGTTTAGGTTTAGAGGGAAGTGGTTCCATAATAAATTTTAATGTCGAGAAATGGGAATTAAGAGAAAATAGTGAACTTTATTTATCTTCTGAAGCCTTTGAAGGACATACTCTTCCAGTAACATCTATCGCTTCTGACTCTGACGGAACTATCGCCAGTGGTAGCGAGGACAATACCATTCGCCTGTGGGGTAGCGATAAAGATATTCCTCCTGTTCTCTTAGGCCATACAGGAAAGGTAAATGCTGTTGCCTTTAATCCTAAAGCGCAACAACTTGTGAGTGCCAGTAGTGATGGAACTATTCGTCTTTGGGATGTTAGTGATTCATTCAATGTCTCAAACATTCAGTACCCAGAGTTAACATACGAGGGAAAAAAGGAAGAATTTCAAGCTCAGGACTATGTGAAGTCTCTAGCTTTTAGTCCAGATGGTAATTTCTTTGCGATCGGTCGTCAAGCTACTGTTATGTTATTTGACTCCCAAGGTCGTCTAGTTAAACCGCCCTTTAAAAGAAAGCGCGCAGAGCAGAATGGAATTGAGTTTGTTAATGCAGTAGCTTTTAGTCCCGATGGTAAAACAATTATTAGTGGCAGTGATGATAAAACACTACGCTTGTGGGATTTAAAGGGCAATCCACCCAAAGTCTTCCAAGGGCACACAGACAAAGTAACATCGGTTGCCTTTAGTCCCGATGGCAAAACAATTATTAGTGGCAGTGACGATAAAACACTAAGCTTGTGGGATTTAAAGGGCAATCCACCCAAAGTCTTCCAAGGGCACACAGACAAAGTAACATCGGTTGCCTTTAGTCCCGATGGCAAAACAATTATTAGTGGCAGTGACGATAAAACACTACGCTTGTGGGATTTAGAGGGAAAGCCGAAAGGCAAGCCCTTTGAGGGACATACAGATAAAGTAACTTCCGTTGCCTTGAGTCCCGATGGCAAAACAATTATTAGCGGTAGTGACGATAAAACGCTGCGATTGTGGGATTTGAAGGGTAAACCTACTGGGTTTAGGATTATTAATGCACATAGTCGCTCTGTTAAATCGGTAGCTTTTAGTCCTAATGGCAAAACAATTGTCAGTGCAAGCGCAGACCAAACTGTCAAATTCTGGAACCTAGATGGTTCCCTTGCAAGTATACCTTTTCAGAACTCAACTGAAGCCACTTATCCTCAACACATCCCCATAGCCTTCAATCCTAACAGCAACACTCTTTTGACAAGTATTCAAGGAGTGAAAGAGGCTGGTAGCTATTTACGCCTACTTAAACCACTGATTGATTGGCAAGACTGGCTTAAAGTAGCTTGTAATCGCTTACAGTACCATCCGGTATTACAAAATCCAAAGGATGATGAAGAGAAAGGTGCTAAAAACACTTGCCAAAATTATGTTTGGAATAAGCAAACAGCACAGGATACGCAAATTAGCATTCCTGACAAACAGCCTGAAGTAGAGCCAATTACCTACAACGCTCGAAATGGGCAGAATACGCAAATCAGTATGGGTGACAAAATTTTAGTGCCGACCCTTACGAATCCCAACAAAGAGGCTGGTGTAAAGGCGATCGCTTCTGGCGATCTTGAGCAAGCTATAACGTCCCTAACAGCCTACCTTGACCCAAAGAACAACCCCAATGACCCAGAAGCCCGAATTTACCTAAACAATGCCCGAATTGGCAATCAAAGATCCTACACGATCGCAGTGTCGGCTCCCATTAGTAACGATGTCAACGGTTCTTTAGAAATCCTGCGCGGAGTTGCTCAAGCTCAAAACGATTTTAACAACTGGGCAAAGACACAGCAGGGCATCATACCTATACGAGTATTAATTGCTGACGATCTCAACGATCCAAAAGTCGCCCAAGAAATTGCAAAAAAACTCGCTGATAATCCCGATGTTCTTGGCGTTGTAGGACACTTTTCCAGCGGTGTCACCAGAGAAGCAGCGACAGTTTACAACAAGGAAGGATTAGTGGCAATTTCTCCAGTCAGTACCTCGGTGAACTTGTCAAATGTGCTTGGCAAAGACAAATACGTCTTTCGCACTGTCCCTAGCGATCAAGTAGCGGCGGAAAAGTTAGCTGATTATACGCTTAAGTCGTTCAAGAAGCAAAAAGCCGTCTTGTTTTATAATTCGCAAACCGAATATAGCTGCTCTCTTGCATCTGAGTTTACAACTGCTTTTTCAGGAAAAAGAGGAGAACAATTAAATCGCCACTGCTCCAAGTATGAAACTAGCCCTGCAATTTCTCAGGCACAAGGACAAGGACAAATATTGAAAGAAGTTGACTTGTCTGCTCCTGACTTTGATGTGGCAAAGAGTCTTCAAAGACTCGATAAAAATACCGTGCTGGTTTTACTGGCAGATACTAGCAAGCTCAATCATACTTTTGAAGTTTTAAAAGCCAATAAAGGGCAGTTGCCTATCTTAGGGGGAGACGCTCTTTATGGGCCTACCATCTTGGAAAAAGCGGGAAAACAGGCAATTGGTATGGTTGTTGCAATTCCTTGGCATATTGAAAATAATCGTGAGTCCCGCTTTTCGACCGCCTCTAAAAACCTTTGGGGAGATCGAGATGTTAACTGGCGAACTGTCATGTCTTACGATGCAGCAAAAGCTTTGATGGCAGCTATCAAGCAAAATCCCAACCGCAAAGAAATCGCTAAAGTTCTCCAGTCAAATACCTTTCCTGCTCAGGCGGCAATCGAACCAGTACAGTTTTTACCATCGGGCGATCGCGACGGAAATATTATCGAACTTGTGAAGATTCAGCCTGGTTCTAATTCCGGCTACGGCTATGATTTTGTTACCGTAGAGAATAACACCAACTCAAACCAGGTCACTAAACCAAAAACCTCTAAATAGGTAAGGTTAGGGTCGAGCCAAGGCGATCGCCAAAATCATTCTACTTTAATCATATCCAAACACTCAAGAATCATTATGTTAACCATTCTGTTACCTTGCCATTGGCATTGGCGAAGATCGCCTTCCTAAAAAGCGCTCTTGCAACACAAAAACACACTCTAAAAAGGAAATTAACAATGGTATTAGAAATTCATCGCAGCTCCCGCTCTGAAACCTTGCAGCATAACCATACCCACTGCACTGCAAATATTGGTTTCACAGAAGAAGAACTTGAGCAGTTCAGTTGGGGATCGCGAGGTATTTTTGAGCAAATGCCGGCCAATGGAGATGGCTATGAATGTTACGGAGACAATTGCTATGGTCGTCCAGAAGTGATTCAGGCTCTCAAATATGTCTGTAATGAGTGGGTAAAAAAATATCCTAAACCCCGCATTGGCATCGGAGACATCAGTACAGCAGAAGGACCAACACCAGGTCATAGCTCTCATGACAACGGACTTGATGTTGATATTTCTCTTGTTGCTAACACTGATGCAGAAATTGGACTTACTTTGCGCGCTCCTGAATACTCTCGCCAGCGTACTCAAGAATTAGTGGATTTATTTCACAATAATCCTATTTTGGGTATTAAAATAATTCTCTTCAACGATCCAGAAATTACAGGGGTAGAATTTTGGGATGGACATGACAATCACCTTCATGTGAGTTTCCTTTCCCCTGGAATTGATTCAGCCCCCTACAGCAGTGACCAACAAGGCGATCTGCGACTGGTTGCACCCCCAATGCAGGGAGAACGAGTCCGCAAACTTCAAGAAGATTTAGCCAACGTTGGTATTTCAGTGACAGCAGATGGTATCTTTGGCACCGAAACGGATGCCGCAATCCGAAAATTTCAGGCTGAACAAGGCTTGCAGGTTGATGGAATTGCGGGATTTGTAACGCAAACTAAACTGACCCAATTAATTTCTGGACAGTCTCGCGGCGTTTCCAGCGAACCATCCGGCCTGAAACTCCAAGACGTGATTGACCAAAAGCAATCAATTCCTTTTGATAATATTGACTCTGGAGTGTTAGTTGAAGATCAACTATTCTGTGCAGAAATTCAAACCATTTTACGCGCTAATCATCTTTTAGAGGTTGTTGATGAGATTTACGGCCCTCAAACGCAAGAAGCCTTAAGAAGTTTTAAAGCCAGCCGTAAACTGGATGGCGGAGATGTGTTAGGGGCAACAACCGCTAAAGCTTTACTCGATGCCAAGCAGGGTGCTGGAAAGTTACCTGATTGGAAAGGCGGTGATAAACAAGCAGCGGTGCAGGCAATTATCAAAGAAGCTCATCGCCAAGGAATTACTTCTCAAGATCAAATTGCTTACATTCTCGCAACTGTTCAGCATGAAACAGCAGATAGTTTTGAGCCCGTGCGAGAATCCTATTATTTGGGCGAACCAGAAGCTGAAAACCACCGCAAAACCTTACGCTATTATCCGTTTTATGGACGCGGGTACGTGCAACTGACCTGGGATTACAATTATCGGAAATATTCTGATGTGTTAGGCCTAGATTTGGTTAACGACCCCGATATTGTCATGCGTCCAGATATCGCACTTTTTATCCTGGTTGATGGTATGAAATTCGGTCTGTTTACGGGTATCAAACTGGATGACTGTATTTCAAACAATAGTAGGGATTTCTTGAAAGCCCGTACAATTATCAATGGCACTGACCAGGCAGAAAAGGTTCAAAGTTATGCTATAAATTGGCAAGCTCAGTTATGGTAGGATTTAGGGCGATCGCAAATCAACAATCTACTTTGAATTTAAGCTTGACTTTGATAGCTATTGGGTCAAGCTATTAAAGCGTCTTGGTAGTTTGTGACAGTAGTGCGCGATCGCCCAAAACTTCCTCACCACAGTAAGCTGAAAAATAGCCGCAGACTGTGGTAGGATTTTGTGCTGTCACTGAAACCACAGCCCCTACACAAACCATAACTAAAGCAGTAGCCAAGATTTTCAACTGTTTGGGATCATACTTAAGCAGTCGATGTTAAGTCATTTTAGAGAAGTTTGAAATTGAGACGGTGTTGCTTGTGGGCGAGTGCAAGGAAAAAGGAAGCAGTCGATGCGATCGCGGAATTTCCAGCAAGGGTTTCAGCAATTAATAACGTCCAGTGAAACCTCGGCAGTTGCTATAATTCCAAATATTCAAATTAAGATTAAGCGTGTCACCAGCAAACTCTCAACAACAAACGCCTCTATTAGATGCCTTGCGCGATCGCACAAATCACCCGCACGCCCCATTCTACGCCCCCGGACATAAACGCGGACAAGGAATCTCAGGGCCCCTAATTGACTTATTCGGTGCGACAGTATTTCGATCGGATTTGCCGGAATTGCCGGAATTAGATAATCTCTTTAACCCAGAAGGTGCAATTGCCGAATCTCAAGAATTAGCCGCCGCAGCATTTGGAGCCCAATCAACTCGGTTTTTGGCTAACGGTTCGACTTGCGGAATTATCGCCGCCATCTTAGCGACTTGCGGCCCCGGCGATAAAATTATCCTACCTCGAAATATCCACTCCTCGGCGATTTCTGGTTTAATTTTATCGGGTGCAATTCCAATTTTTGTCAATCCAGAGTACAACCCGGAATGGGATATTGCCAACAGCATCACCCCAGAAGCCACAGCCGCAGCATTAGAACAACATCCCGACGCGAAAGCAGTAATGATAGTTTACCCAACCTATCACGGCGTCTGCGGGGATTTGCGGGCGATCGCCCAAATTACCCATCAATACAACATACCGTTATTAGTAGACGAAGCCCACGGCGCGCACTTTAACTTTCATCCAAACTTGCCCGAACCGGCACTATCAGCCGGCGCCGATTTAACAGTACAATCAATCCACAAAACCCTCGGTGCAATGACACAAGCATCGATGCTGCACGTCAAGGGCGATCGCATAGATATCCAAAAATTAAATAGAGCCTTGCAGCTAGTACAATCCACCAGTCCGAGTTACATACTATTAGCATCCCTAGACGCAGCCCGCCAACAAATCGCACTCCACGGCAAAGAGTTAATGGCGAAAACTTTACAGCTAGCAGAAAAAGCGCGATCGCGCATCAGTCAAATTTCCGGCTTATCAGTTTTAGAACCGTTAAATACACCGGGTTTTGCAGCATTAGACCGCACCAGGCTAACAGTAAAAGTATCAGATTTAGGAATCACAGGATTTGCCGCCGATGATATTCTGCACTCTCAACTCGGTGTCACGGCAGAATTACCCATGCCGCAACATTTAACATTTATTATCAGCTTGGGAAATACAGAATCAGATATTGACAATTTAGTTAAAGCTTGTACTCTTTTAGAAGGAAGAAGAAAGAAGGAAGAAGGAAGTTCGGCAACGAATTCTGTAACGGATGTAACGGATGTAACGGATGTCAGGAAGAAGGAAGAAGTCCGAAAGAAGAAGTCCGAGAAAAGAAGTCCGATGTCCGATGGAAGATTTGCCCAATCTCCCACTCTCCCACTCTCCCCCTCTCCCCCTCTCCTCTCCCCGCGCGAGGCCTTCTTTTTCTCAGCGGAAACAGTACCCGCAGACAAAGCAGTCGATCGACTCAGCGCCGAACTCATCTGTCCCTATCCCCCAGGAATACCAGTCTTGATGCCGGGTGAAATCATTACCCCAGCAGCCGTTGACTACCTGCAACAAATCCTGGCCGCCGGCGGAAAAATCACAGGTTGCAGCGATCCCGGCCTCCAAACTCTCAAGGTTGTGCGACAGTAAATATGAAGGCTGGGGGGAAATTGGCAGAATTTCTACTTCTTCCACGAGTTCCAACTGCCGTCTTGCTTCAATCAAAAATCAAAAATCAAAAATATAACTATGCTTTGGCCCTACGTCACTCCAGGCATCCCGGATGACTTATTTGAACGTTTACCGGGAATTCCCATGAGTAAGCGAGAAGTCCGACTGCTGTTAATCTCCCACCTTCGGCTGCAAGCAGATTCAGTGGTGTGGGACATCGGTGCAGGTACTGGTACGATCGCCGTAGAAACAGGTTTGCTGTGTCCCAAAGGTCGGATTATCGCCGTCGAAAGGGACGAAGAAGTAGCAAGCTTGATTCGCAGAAATTGCGATCGATTCGAGATCAACAACGTAGAAGTCATAGAAGGCAGTGCCCCGGAATGCCTTGCAAACCTGCCCCAACCCCCCCACCGAGTCTGCATCGAAGGAGGTCGCCCCATTAAAGCGATTCTCCAAGAAGTCTGGCGGTACTTGCCACCTCACGGTAGAGTTGTCGCCACAGCATCCAATTTAGAGAATCTTTACGCCCTTTCCGAAGGGTTCGCCGAGTTGCAAGTCCGCAACATCGAGGTAGTCCAGTCCGCCGTCAACCGCTTGGAGACTCGCGGTCTCAGTCAAACCTTTGCCGCCGTCAATCCCATATTTATTCTCAGCGGCGAAAAGCTGGATTAGAAGCAAGAAGAAGGCACGACACGAATTTTGACACGGATACACGAATTAATTCTGTAATTCTTAATCTTTTTTAAGTTCACTTAACCTTCATACTTAACAATAGGGGCCACCATAGCTGGATTGACCGCCTGACTTGAGATATTGGATGACCGATGGGGGATGGGGGTTAGTTGTGCAAGGGATCAACTCGTGCTCTAGAAAAATCCAAAATCCAAAATCCAAAATCCAAAATCCAAAATCCAAAATCGAATGATCCGCCGCCGTCTGCAAGAGAAATTCATTTTATGCCTTGGTCTCGTATCCTGAGTGGAATAGTTGCGATCGCCCTTGCTTTGGGAATGATTATTATGGGCGGATGGTACTTCACCGTCGGCTTTGGAGTCATCGTCTACCTAGGTCAATTGGAATATTTTCAATTAGCCAGGGCTAAAGGCATTGCACCCGCTGCCAAAACTACCTTAGCCGTCAGTCAAGGGCTATTAATTACTGCCGCCCTAGCACCGGAACTCGTAGATGCCATGTTCCCCTTAGCGGGAACCTTAATCTGTTTCTACCTGTTATTCCAACCTAAATTATCGACGATCGCCGATATTGCCTCCTCAGTTTTAGGATTGTTCTACGGCGGTTATTTGCCCAGCTATTGGGTACGGCTGCGAGTCGGCCTCGACCCAGGCAATCTTGCTACAACCCAACTTTCGCAAGCAGTAGCAAGCAATTTGCCGGTTAACATTTACCCGTCCCCATCTTGGACAACTTCTAGCCACATATCTTTAGGATTGACTTCGCTGCTGCTGGCTTTCTTCTGCATCTGGGCCGCTGACATTGGGGCTTATTTTGTCGGCAAATTCTTCGGCCGCACTAGCCTGTCCCACATCAGCCCCAAAAAGACCGTTGAAGGTGCCGTATTTGGAGTTTGCGGCAGCATCGCCGTGGCAGTCGCGGGGTCTTGGTATTTAAACTGGCCGGGGTGGCCCTATACTGGCGCTGCTTTTGGTCTGTTGATCGGGGTTGCTAGCCTGTTGGGAGATTTAACTGAGTCGATGATGAAGCGAGACGCCGGCGTTAAGGATTCGGGACAGTTGATCCCCGGTCACGGCGGCATTCTCGATCGCACCGACAGTTATGTTTTTACCGCACCGTTAGTCTACTATTTTGTCACTTTACTGTTGCCCGCGCTCGACTCTTTTTTAATTAATCGGTAATTGGGAATTGGGAATTGGGAATTGGGAATTGGGAATTGGGCATGGGGCATGGGGTATGTATTCCCAGGATCTGCCGAGGAAGCAGGTTAAAGTCAACTGTCAACTGTCAACTGTCAACTGTCAACTAACTAAGGCAAAACTCTAATTCCTCCCCGGCAAGCAATCTCCCCCGGACTCAAAATCAACTCTTCTATCTCAACTTCCGGCCCAAAATCAATTTTAAAACCATTGAAATCACTGCTCTTTAATTCTCCATCCATTTCGATTTCTGGTGATTCAAACATCAATTCGCGACCGCTGGCTATCCGCAAACCAGTCCGCAATACAAAAGGAATTTGCCTACCGCCAGCGCGCAAAATTGCAGCCGAAAGCGTCAACAAACCCGCCTCTATTACAATCTGCGAATTTTGCAACTTCAGCAACTTTTCGCTATCTGCCAGTGGCAGCATGGGGAGCAAAAATTCGCTCAAAGCATCAGCAAGCAAAGGCGCTTTCAGCGACGCATTCAAATCCGCCTGACAGAGCCTCAAAACGCCTGTCACAGGAACGGATTCTAGGAGGCGCAGGGGTTGGCCTTTAAGAGCTTGACCAAGGTTGATGCGAATGCCACAGCCCTCTATGGCTACTTCAGTTAGGTGTAGTCCTTTATACACAGCACCGCGAGCTGCAGCCGTGACTTTGGGGATAGCACCGCTGAAGATTTGTCGATCGCTCCCCTCAATTTTCACCTTCAACTCGTCCACCTGCTGAACTTGCGATCGCAGCCACAACTGCACTGCCGGAGACAGCACCGCGCTCGCGATCCGGCTGCCTTGACTCGGCGAAGGTCTCCCCGGTTCCTCGCCGAGATTAACAGTCCCACCAGACCCAGCAGCCCCATCTCTATTGTCAAATTGAAGAGAGTTTTGATCGACAGTCATAAACAATTTCAGAAGATAAACCTTAATATTCAAGCACAGAAATTTAACTAGAACTTGCACATCCGGCCTCAAAAACCCGGTTTCTGCACAGATATACCGCTGTCAACCTCTGATTTTCCTTAGAAACCGGGTTGATGAACACAAGTCCGATTAACTGCAAAACCAACCAGAAATCTGGCATCAGCAACGCCAGAAGCAGAAAAATTCTCACCTTTCCCCCCTTGGAATATTGGGGTAGTTCACGAGTTGTGCGATCCCGATGAAAAATTCGCGATCGAGCGTATAAATTTAACCAGCAGTACGGGATTTATGGTAGTGTTGGTTTATGGTCGGGTCAGACCCACACCTTTCAAACCAGCCGCAAACCAACGGTGCAAACCTGTGCCTGCCGCGAGTCTTTTCCTCGTAGTTTTTGCACAGCATTCAGGGTAATGCCATCAGGACAATCTGCACCGGGCACAAGGACAATCTTTGCCACGCCGGGCGTCCTGTAATAATTGGTCAGCATTATAATTTATTCCCAATCAGGAATTGAGCATTGCTAGTACGGTTAATCAATTAACCGTGTCGTGTTTCCTCCCCACCGTTCGCTCGTTGGGGATTTCCACACTCCCGTCATGTCTGATGAAAGGCTGCAAAAAATCCTCGCCCAGTGGGGCATTGCCTCTCGCCGTCTTGCAGAACAGATGATTGTAGCTGGACGAGTCCGAGTTAATGGCAATATTGTTCGCTTAGGAGAAAAAGCGAATCCAGATCGCGATCTTATCCAAGTCGATGGAGTCCCGGTGAAACCAACGGATCGACCCGCAAAGGTCTATCTGTTGCTCAACAAACCGGCAGGCGTAGTTTCTACTTGCAGCGATCCCAGGGCCCGATCGAAAGTTCTCGACTTGCTGCCACCCCAACTGCGCTCCGGTCAAGGCATCCACCCCGTAGGACGCTTAGATGCAGATTCCACTGGCGCCCTCTTGCTTACCAATGATGGTAAGCTGACATTTTGTTTGACCCATCCGCGTCACTCGATCGCCAAAACTTATCAGGTTTGGGTGAGCGGCGATCCCCCGGAACCCATACTGGAAGCGTGGCGTCAGGGCATCATCTTGTCCGGCAGAAAAACTTTGCCCGCGAAAATTAAAGTTCTCGATCGCGCGCAACACCAAACTCTGTTAGAAGTCATTCTATCAGAAGGCAGAAACCGACAGATTCGGCGAACAGCCGAGCTCTTGGGATATCCCGTGGTGCGCCTGCACCGCACAGCCATTGGCCCGATTCAATTGCAGCGGCCTGGTTCGCCAATATTGCCACCAGGCTGCTGCCGACCCCTAGAAGATGCGGAAATTATTTATTTATGGAATCTAGTCAACCTAACATCAATAAGCGTGCCAGTAAATTCCCAGGAGCACAGCATATGACAAAGAATTTATTGTTTTTATTCTTCAAAACAACTAAGCAGAAACTGCACTCCCAAGAGCCAGAAACAGCTCAGAAGAAGCTAGCGGAAATTGGAAATCAACTCCGTCAGTACCGCGAACAGCAGTCGATTTGTTTGGACAAAGTAGCCGTGGTAACAATGATTCGGCGGAATCTGCTACAAGCAATCGAGGACGGTCAACTCGACCAACTTCCCGAACCCGTCTACACTCAGGGTTTGATCAAGCGCTACGCTGAAGCAATGGGTTTGGACGGAACTCAGTTTGCCGAATTTTTCCCGATCGAACCGGCGCCCCGATCGAGAACCAAGCTATCTTGGCAAGATGGACCTCAGTTGCGGCCGATGCACCTCTACCTCTTTTACACATTTCTAATTATCTGTTCGGTCAATGTCTTATCTCAGTTGATGAGCGGTTCTGTTACCGCAAAAAACGGTGCGGGAGCCGAAGAACTAGCGCTTGGGCAGCAAGAACAAGCTCGTTTAGCTGCTGAGGCATCGAGCTCCTCACAAAATCAGAAACCGGATAGTTATGAGGCTGTCGAAGCAGTAAGAACCGGTCAAAATTTAAATAAATCTGGCAATAAACCAGTAATGGTTAGCGTCACTTTTAAAGCCGAATCGTGGATGCAGGTTGAAGTCGATGGTAAAACAGAGTTTGAGGGAACTTTGCCTTCAGGGACTGTTCGCACCTGGGGGGCTCAAAAGCAATTAGTAGTGGTAGCAGGTAACGCCGGTGGGGTAATGGTTGCTGTTAATAACGGACAAGCCGAACAACTAGGAGATCCTGGAGTCGCCAAAGAAGTTGTTTTTAAAGCAAACGAACTCAATCCTTCAGTACCACCCAAGAATGAAGGTTGAGTGTTAATTGGTAATTGTTAATTGGTAATAGGGGGCAGTCCACAGATTTTAATTAGAATGTCCGTCTTGATGCCCTCATTACCAATTACCAATCACCCATTCTATCAAACTCGGTTGCATCGGAATAGTCAAATCCAGTCAACGGTCAACACTTCCCGATGGTGCAACCGGAATTGATAGAATTCATCTGCGTTAATCTGTGTTTATCTGCCGGTATCTGCGGTAAAAAAAAGAGAATGTATTAACCGCAGATGACAAGGGATTGACGCTGATTCACGCAGATATAGAGTAGAGAGATAGGAATGATTCCGATGCTAACAGATTTGATATTACCCCTTAACAATTACCAATTACCCACTACCAACTACCCCTTACCGACGATCAATGTTTATTAGGAGCGCGCCCGGAGATGTAAGTCATAGTTTTGAGCCGATCGCGCACTTCCCAATTCAAAGCTTCAGGTCGATACCGCCATCCCCAATTTCCCTCTGGTTTCCCCGGAAAATTCATCCGCGCGTCAGTACCTAAACCCAACAAATCTTGAAACGGCACAATTGCCATATTAGCAATAGAAATCCAGCCCATGCGGATTAAAGACCAGTGAATTCCTTGGGGATCGATGCAGCCCAAATAACGCAAAACCTCATCTCTTTCGTACTGTTGCAGTTGATTGAACCAGCCGACAGTCGTGTCGTTGTCGTGGGTGCCGGTGTAGACTACCGAGTTGCGATCGTAATTGAAAGGCAAAAAAGGATCGCCAGGGCCCGCGCCAAAAGCAAACTGCAAAATCTTCATTCCTGGAAACTCGTATCGATCGCGCAAAGCTTCCACTTCTGGAGTAATTACCCCTAAATCTTCTGCGATAATCGGCAAGTTGCCAAACTTCTCGTTAATTAGATCCAACAAAGCTGTTCCCGGCGCTTTAATCCACTCTCCCTCGATCGCAGTTTCTTGTCCGCGCTTCACGGCCCAGTAAGCGTCAAATCCTCGAAAGTGGTCAATCCGAGTCACGTCTACATAAGAGAAAATCGCTTCAAAACGCTGCACCCACCACTCGAAATTAGTTGCTTGCAACTTCTCCCAATTGTATACCGGGTTGCCCCACAATTGACCTGTATTGCTGAAGTAATCAGGGGGAACTCCCGCCATTAAAGCTGGTTCTCCGCTGGCTTCATCCAAGCAAAATATTTCTGGATGAGACCATACATCGGCGCTGTCGTGAGCTACATAAATCGGAATATCGCCAATAATTTTAATGTCCCGCATATTAGCATAGCGTTTCAACTCCGTCCACTGGCGAAAAAACTCAAACTGGACGTATTTGTAGTAATAAATCTCAGCATTTAGCTGTTGGCGCCACTTCTCTAGGGACTTTGGTTCTCGACGGGCAATTTCTGGTTCCCAATTGTTCCAGCTAACACCGCCAAAGTGATCTTTTAGTGCCATAAATAAGGCATAATCTTCCAGCCAATTCTCTTTGCTTTCGCAAAAACCTGAGAATTCTTTTTGCTGGATCGGGGATGCTTTGGCTTTGAAGTTTTCGCAAGCTTTTTTGAGCAAAGGCACTTTCAGGGCGATCGCTCGATCGAAGTCTACATAATCCAGCGGAAATTCTGGCAAATTAGCGAAGTCTTCATCGGCGAGCAATTGCTGGTCCCGCAGCAGTTCTGGGTTAATTAGCAGCGGATTTCCCGCCATTGCTGAATAGCACGAATAAGGAGAATTGCCGTATCCTGTGGGGCCCAGCGGCAATACCTGCCAGTATTGCTGGTCGCTCTCTACTAAAAAGTCAATAAAGCGATATGCTTCTATTCCCATGTCCCCAATGCCAAATCGACTGGGAAAGGATGTGGGGTGGAGTAGCATGCCGCTTGATCGGGGAAAAAGCATAATCTATCTAAAGATATAGGAATTCAACATTGACAATTTGACCTATCTTCCCTACCAGTTAAACTTCGTAGTTTTTACGGCGATTGTTAGGGCAAATACTTTTGTGATTGTCTCATATTTTCTGCGATAACGTGCTTACAAAATATTTTTATAACACTCTACTCATAAATCCTGAGTAGAGTTCAAAACATCAAAATCCGAACTTACACGATCGCCCTGCTTTCACCGCTAGGTTTTTTTACCCAGGCTCGTTTGCTGCAACAAAGTATTTTGCTTGAGCGTACCTGGTTTCTGCTTAACTTTTAAATTTAACTTTTCTTGGGTTTTGGCCCCATCTCTCTGCAGTCGTAAATTGCTCACCAAGAATCAGCCATCACTTAAGCAAAGCCAATGCACAAAATAGCCGGCTGTTTTGTATCTCAAAAAACAGCCGGCTGCGAAATTACTGGTGATAATGCTTAGTTCATGCTTGCTTGTTCAACAATTTCTGCACTTGTTTGAGAGCTATAGCACCGACGTTGTAAGCAGCCCAGCCGCCCGCCAACAATACGGGCATCAATACTATTAGTATGCGGAAGTCAAATTCCATGAGTTCTCCTCCTAAAGTTTTTTAACAAATTCTCATAATCTATTTGTATCTCATTTTGTCGCCATTCTCATGACTCTTTAACCAAATATTCGGGATACCCAGGAGGACATCGCTCCGCAAGAATTGAGAGCCAAAGCGAAACTGCTGGGCGGGGGATCGGCATTCCCTGCACCAATTATCCCACAATCTGTTTCGCAATCCCTTCCACAACCTTAGTTAGAGGGTCGTTAGGGAAGTGCAGCGCAAACACTCCCTTGCTGGCGAGTAGCATCATCTTGTCGCTGTGGGGCAGTACCCCTGCCACTGGGATGTTGTAGATACTCTCTACTTGCTGCTTCAAATCCTCGAAATCCAGCGATTCTGGGGCTTTGTTAATCGTCATCAAAATCTTGGGAACTTCTAATTTGCGGGCCACATCTACCGTGACAGCCGTTCCCTGAAAATCTTGCTGATCCGGACGCAGAATCAGCAGCAGGATGTCGGAAATGGTGATGCTGAGGAGGGTTTCTTCGTTGAGCCCCGGGTGCGTGTCTATAAATAGGTAGTCTAAGTTCAAAACCTCGATCAGTTCTTGAAAGCCGTCGGTAAGCAGTCCCACATCGTAGCCTTCGCGCAAAACTCGCGCTATCTCCCCTGCTTTAATGCTCGAAGGAATCAGGTAGAGGTTGCCGTTACTGGCTAATTTTGGCAGCAGCGAACTCACATTGTAGGCAGTATCTGCGATCGGACACCGGCCCCACAGGTAATCGTTCAGGCAGCGATCCATGTTGCTCTCGCTGAAACCGAACAGCACGTGAATCCCCGGTGATTGAATGTCTGTGTCCACAATGGCAACCCGATTTCCGTCGCGAGCGATAATAGATGCCAGGTTTGCTGTCGTGTTCGATTTGCCAGTTCCGCCCCGGTAAGAGTGGACAGAGATGATTTTGGACATGATCTGCGTATTAGGGTAAGAAACGGCGAGAACCAATTATGATGCAATTCTCGATGATGCAGTCGAGTTGTCTGTCATTCTTCCTTGCCCCCCAAATCCTCCTTATCTGTTAAACTATCAATTTTTTCATCTTTTATCATCTTTTCTGCACCCCTGCGCTGCCGCATCTGTTTGGCTTTGGCTTGCAAATCGCTGAACTCGTCATCAGGTTTAGTTTCGGCTGAACTAGCACCACAACCAGTACCGTTCGGGACACCCGTTTGAGAGCCGCTTTCCGATTCAGTCACGGCGGGGCGCTGCTTCTGCTGTTTGGCTTTTTCCTGCAACTGAGCTAGGTATTCGTCTGTCTGACTTTCGACCTTGGGAAGCTCTGGGGTACTGGCAGTTATTTCTTGGGGTTCGGAAGGTGTTTTTTCAGAGGTTTCTTGTTTGCTAATCCTCAGTTTATCTTTCTTTTGCTGCAATTCTTTAAAAAAATCAGATTCTGTGATTTCTGCGACTTGCTGTTCTTTTTTGGCTTGGTCTATTTCGATTTTGAAGACTTGTTTTACTCGATCGCTAATTGCTTTCCCGTAGCCGGCTTTATTAAATCTCTCTGCTGATACAATGCTACCGCCAGTTAAGATTAATGCTAAGGCTGGCGCTGCCACAGGCACCCACCCTCCCAACAGAAAAATCCCAAACCCGATCGCGCAGCACCCGGATAGCATTGCTGCGAATGTCACCGTCAACTTCGCTGGGTGAGCCATCCGCGATGCCAACGTTCCTCCGACAATTGACCATCCCGAAATCCACAGGATTTCTGCCCATTCCGGCCAAAACCATAACATCGGTCTGTTGTCTAAAACTGCACTCAAAATTTGGCTGACTACTTGTGCGTGTGCCACGATACCAGGCATGAATTGGTTGGTTTCCTGTCGCCCACTGTAAGGAGTATAAAATAAATCTTTAACGGTTTCTGTTGTGTAACCGATGAACACTATTTTATCTTTAACTAAATTAGGGTCAACTTTCCCTTCTAAAACATCCGTAATTCTGACTCGGTTTGCGACTTGCTGCTTGGAACGATAGTTCATTAATATTTGATATCCCCTGACATCGATATTTGTGTATCCTCCGTCATTGCTTGCTAGTTTTTTTAATTGGGTTTTTCCCAGCCATAATGATTGATCGGGTGCAAGTTGGGGATAAATTTTTTGCCGTTGCAGGTAGCGGAGTGCTAGCTGGAGGTTGAAGGAATATAAAACTTGAGAATCGTCATTGCAAAGATGTTTTTGGGCCGAGGAGTTGCCCTCAATTGTCGGGGGTTTCATAAATAATAAAGCCCTGCGGAGTATGCCGCCCGGATCGACTCCGAAATCTGCAAATCCCACCCGGTTTTCTGGCAGCCCCGGCGCAGGCGGAGAACCGGGATTGTCCGGGCTTCCGTCGGTGACTAAACATACCCCGATAATTCGATCGCTTTTTTTTAAAAGTTGAGTTAATTCCTCGCGCCCGTCTCCTAAAGGTACGTCTCGCAGTACATCTAAACCGATTACTGCTGGCTGCATTTTTTCGAGTTTTTGTAAGATTTCAGCTATTTTGCGATCGGATATCGGCCACTGTTTCAGTTTCTGAATGTCTGCTTCGGTAATCCCCACAACTAGCAAGCGCGGGTCTGGCTTGGACTCGGGACGCCACCTCACCATTTGGTCGTAAACGCTTAATTCTACTGGTTCGAGTATTCCTAGCTGTCTGGCCCCCATCAAGGATAATGTTACTGCCGCGCTGGCAATTAATACAGACTTAGCCAATGCTAGTGATGGTTTATACATTTGACTCAATTGAGCCGCTGCCGATCGAATTTTGTTAGATATTTTACTCATTATCCCAGCATAAAAGTTTGACTCGTTTCTGGAACAGCAGTTGTTTCACATTTCCCGCCTGCTGGAGACTTCCTCCATCTTAGAACACTCGGAAACTCCGACCCCTTTGTTACAAAAATTTACCTTACGTGGCGACCAACTGTATCCAATGATACTTGGGACCTAGGCAACCAGATTTTTCGGACGGAGAATCCACTTGCCGCTCGAATTCATTAATGTTATTGATGATATGTCAAGCTTTAAATTGTGTATCTGCGGCCTCGACTAGCAGCTCAAAAATATTTGTCGCCATCAGCGAATGCCTGTGTTTGCAATTATAGTGAAAGGTAAAACAAAATGAAACGTTTTCTACATCCGGCTACACTTGCGGTCGCCGTAGCTGCGATCGCAGCTACTGTACCCAGTTCACTTGCACCGATGCGCGCACAATCCCAGCCGCTTCTGCTGAGTCAAAATGTTAATTTCAAGCCTCCCGACGTAACAGCCCCCGCCAGCCGACAAGGAGGGACACATCGCGGCAACAAGCTTTGTCCAGCGGGTTTATCTATTACTCCGTTAGTGCCTCCAACTAATATCGGTTTAACCCTAACAGAGTCTCCCACAATTTTTGTCTATGTTCCTCAAACCTCGGCAAAAATAGAGTTTACTGTCCTCAACGACAAGGAAGAGGAAGTGGTCTACGAAAAAACATTTAAACTGGACAAATCTGGGATTGTTGGAGTTACCATTCCTGCTACCGTGGACAACAACAAATCCCTTGAAGTTGGCAAGCGATACGTGTGGTCATTTTCGCTAGTTTGCGACCCCGAAGACCGAGCTGCGGATTTAGTTGTTAAAGGGTTCGTGCAGCGAATTGAACCCCAGGCAACTCTCAAGAACGAGTTGGCAAATCCCGACCCGATGACTAGGCTCAACGTTTATGCTCAAAATGGGATTTGGTACGAAACACTCGCTACTTTAGCCCAAATGCGGCGCCAGACACCGGGGGATGTGAAGCTGACAGCCAAGTGGACGCAATTATTGCAGTCCCAAGGACTCGAATCAGTTGCAGCTCAACCACTGGTTGCGCCACTTTAAATCTCGCTATTTCTGAAAATTTTGTCGGTCGGCCGATGGCGATGTGAAAATTGACCCATTTACTCGATCGCGCCCGGGGCTAAAACTCCGGGTTAACATTAGAGATGCGATCTATAAATATTTCTACAAGTGAGTGGAAAAATGAAACGTTTTCTACATTTTACTGCACTGGCGATGACTGTATTGGCGATCGCCGTTACTCTCCCCAGTTTGCTTACACCGATGCAGGCTGTGCCTGCACCCATTCTGCTGAGTCAGAATGTTAATTTCAAACCTCCCGATGTAACAGCCCCCGACAACCGGCAAGGGGGGACGCATCGAGGCTGTAAGTTACGGGATGGTTTATTCATTACTCCCTTAATACCTGAAAGCAATATTGGCTTAACGCTAACAGAGTCGCCAACATTTTTTGTATATGTTTCTCAACCGGCGGCTCAAGTAGAGTTTATTTTGCTAAACGAAGATGAATCCGAAGTAGTTTACGAAACTACTTTAAAAAATGACAAAGCCGGAATTATTGGAGTTAGCCTTTCTGAGAAAGACCAGACAAAAAATATTGAGGTTGGTAAGCGATATGTGTGGTCGTTTGCACTAGCATGCGATCCGCTGGAGCGTTCTGGAGATTATATTGTTAAAGGATGGATGCAGCGAATTGAACCCCAGGCAAATCTCAAGAACGATTTGGCAAATCCCGACCCTATGGCTAAGGTGATTGCTTATGCTAAAAATGGGATTTGGTACGAGACTGTTGCTACTCTAGCCGAAATGCGGCGCCTCGCACCCGATGATTCCCGGCTGACGACCGAGTGGACGCAATTGTTGCAGTCCCAAGGACTAGAATCGATTGCCGCTCAACCGCTAGTTCAGTCTTTGGAATAACGACTCTTGACTAATCACTGCTGAGTGTTTGCACAGTCAATTCTTCAATTCTTCAATTCTTCAATCCAGTGACCGAAAGCAGCCAGGGTACAAGCCCCCCAAATTTAGAGGTGCAGAAATAAAAAACCTAGTATCCGATAACAAGTCCCCGGATTCATCAGTGAGATCGCTTTCTTCAATTCTCCAATTCTTCAATTCTTCAATCCCAAATCTAAAATCGATTGATGGCTAATAACTTTCCGACAATTCTAGCTCTTGATTTTGACGGTGTGATTTGTGACGGACTAATAGAATATTTCCAAACCGCTTGGCGTACCTACTGTCAAATCTGGAAACCAGTCGAAACAGTGCCAGATCCAGATTTAGCTTTGAGTTTTTACCGAGTGCGACCCGCCATCGAAACCGGTTGGGAAATGCCGCTGCTGATCCGCGCACTGCTGACAGGGATTTCCCCAGAGGAAATTTTGCTGGAGTGGCCTAATATAGTACCGTATTTATTGACCGAAAATAATTTGAAAGCCCAGTCTGTCGGCGCTATGTTAGACGGATTGCGCGATAATTGGATTGCTGAGGATTTATCGGCGTGGCTGTCTTTGCACCGCTTTTATCCAGGGGTTGCGGATCGCTTGCACTCCTTGCAGGAGAGTTCGGTGAAAGTGGCGATCGTCACTACAAAGGAAGGCCGTTTTGTGCGGGAACTTTTGCAGCTAGCAGGCGTACAAATGCCGTCGGAGTTGATTTTTGGCAAGGAATACAACAAGCCGAAACACCAAATTTTGCGGGAATTTTTGGCAGCGTCTGGCAAAGATTCGACTATTTGGTTTGTCGAAGATCGGTTAAAAACTTTGCTGTCGGTGAAGCAGCAGCCGGATTTATCTCAGGTGAGGTTATTTTTGGCGGATTGGGGTTACAATACTTTGCCAGAACGGGAATCTGTGGCTCAAAATCCACCAGTTCAATTGCTTTCTCTGTCGCAGTTTGCCGGAGATTTTGCCGATTGGCTGCCGCTCGAATGTTGATGTTAGATTTGTTTACACTTGTGATTTTTTTCGCTTTTCATAGTCAAAAAAATCACAAAATTTTACATCTTTTTTGTTGACTTTTGAGGCGTAGACATGGTATTATCTTATAATGGGGTGGTGGCACAAATATTATTT
>NZ_JAUBQX010000027.1:0-59999 GCF_036701505.1 Microcoleus sp. Pol11C2 | reverse complement strand
CCCCCCCCCACCCCATTATAAGATAAATATAACAGAAACTCCTCAAAAAAGCAAGGCTATAGACAAAAAAAATGTTTTTTTTTCATAGACTATTGCAGGTAATCTTGACCTCAAAAACCAGGTTATTTTACTATTTATGGGGGCGCGCACGAAGTGTTTTAGTTTATCTAACCGCGTGTATGACAAAAAACCAAGCTTCGGAACCAAAAACTTGAAAAGTGTTTTGATAATTTCTCCGCTTGAAAGCTTTCTAATATTGAGACTTAAAACCAATGCTCGATTTAACTAAAGCAGCCAAGGCAATGCAGGGAATGAGCCAACATTTGAATGTGGAAGCTCAGGCGGCTCGCCAGCGTTTGGAAGTGGCTCAGAATTTGCTGGTAAAGGCTGCAGGCGAACAGGAAAAATTGGTGGAATTGCAAGAGAATTGGCGCGACCGCACTTTATTCAATGCTGCCACGCCGATCGAGCCCTTAGACGATCGCACCTACATCACCGCACCCCCCGCCGCCCACACAGTCTTTGCCACAGACGGCTCGCAAATTTCCCCCAACCATCACGAAATAGCCTACTGCTACCTGCTAAACGTCGGCACAGTCATGCTGCACTACGGACAAAGCCGCCACCCAGTTTTAGACAGCGTACCCGAAGTTTTCTACAAACCCGAAGACTTGTACGGTTCGCGGCAGTGGGGAATTAGAACCGAAGAATGGATGGGATACCGGCGAGCAGTTTCCGAAGCAATTGCCTTAGCAGAAATGGGCTGCAATTGGGCAAAAGTTAACGACAATAAATTGCCCGCGCCAGCTTTAGCAATGGTAGATGGTTCCCTGATTTATTGGTTTTTGGAACAGTTACCCACCGACGCGCGCGATCAAATTTTGCTGCCAATTTTAGAAGCTTGGGACAAGTTGCGTTTAGCAGGAATTCCGCTGTTAGGATACTTAAGCGCTTCTCGCAGCAGCGAAAGCTTATCTTTTTTGCGGTTTGAAGCTTGCACCCACGAAGTACCAGACTGCATGACAAATTGCCCGAACGTCGGATTTGCCGCCACAATTTCTTTCGCCGAAAAAGCACCTTGTCAAGAATTTGAACCTTTGCGGGATGCCATATTGTGGGCAACAATCCTCTCACCGGGACAAAGAAGCCCTTTGTGGAAATCCCAAGCTCGAATTTTAGATTTGTACGGTCTTAATTCCGTCTATTTCTGTTACGTTCACGTTGGCACAGAAATTGCTAGAATAGAAGTGCCGGAATGGGTAGCACAAGATACAGCACAGCTAGATTTAGCATTAGGAATGATGCTAGCTCAAGTACATAAAGGCGGCGGGTATCCGGTGACGCTAGCAGAAGCTCATAATCAAGCGGTAGTCACGGGGGGCGATCGAAGTCGCTTTTTCGCTTTGTTAGAGCAGCAAATGATTAAAGCAGGCTTAAAAAATGTCGGAATTTCTTATAAGGAAACACGGAAGCGCGGCAGTATTGCTTAAAGTAATAAGTAGAGTAGAGTAGTCCTTGACGTAGAAACCTGGTGTTTACGGAAATACTGCATCCCGACCTGTAACATAGATAAAAAATCCGGTTTCTCTGGTAGTGATACGTAATTTATGTAGACTTTAAATAGAGTTAAAAATGTTATATGCCAATAGAACTAATTATCTTAATTGCTGCGTTACTTGTATCTTGGCTAGTCTTTAATTGGGCGTTTAAAGTGTTGAAAGCCAGCATCGGGACAGCGATTGGTTTAGCAGCAATTGTGCTGACGATGCAGTTATTGTTTGGCATCGGCCCAAATCAGCTTTTCCAACATATAATTCACTTGCCGGAAACCCTGGGGAAAATGATTTCGGGCAAGTGAATAAAGTTGAGATTTTTAATCTTAGATTTTAGATTTGTTCTCTCATCTAAAATCTAAAACCGCAAATCTGCAGAGTGTAAGAAAAATATTCCCTCTTCCTTCCTTCGACTACGGTGACTGACAAGTCTTTTTACCCGCTCGCGTAGCCCTTATAGCCTTCTTCCTTCGGTCAACTGTCAACTCTTCTTTAAGCAAGCGGGCAAGCTGTCAACTGTCAACTGTCAACTGTCTAACTTCCCAGCATTTGCAACTTGTACAAACTGGCATACAACCCTTCTAGCTGCAACAACTCTTCGTGGCTGCCAGATTCTACTAACTGCCCGCGTTTGAGCACTAAAATGCGATCGACATTTCGGATAGTCGAGAGCCTGTGGGCAATAATTATCGCCGTTCTGTCCGCCATCAAACGCTCTAGAGCTTCTTGAATTAAAGCTTCCGTCCCCACATCCAAACTAGCAGTTGCCTCGTCTAGAACTAAAATACTGGGATTGCGAATAGCGGCGCGAGCAAACGCTAATAATTGCTTTTGTCCCCCCGAAAGATTGGTTCCGCGTTCCCGCAATTGCGTATCATAACCTTGAGGCAACTGTTCGATTAAACGGGCAACATTGGTCTTTTCTGCTGCTGCTTGAATTTCCTCAATCGAGTAACTTTCTCCCAGGCTGATATTGCTCTTCACATCACCAGCAAATAAAAAGCCATCTTGGATAATTACGCCTATGTGCCTGCGTAACTCTGCTTGAGGCAAATCCCGAATATCGACATGATTAACCAGAATCCGCCCTCGGCTAGGTTCGTAAAGGCGGCAGAGAAGACGAATAATCGAACTTTTGCCCGCACCGGTGGGGCCAACTAATGCTACTTTTTCGCCGGATTTGATGGTGAAATTGAGGTTTTGCAGGACATATTCGTCTTGTTTGTAAGCAAACCACACGTTGTCAAATTGGATTTCTCCCGATTCAGAATTCTGCGATTTGGCATTTTCTCCCCCCCTTAGCAAGGTGGGGTTGGCGGGGGGTGATTGGGGATTGTTAGGCAATAAACGATATTCTGAACTTGCTGGATTTTGATGATTATCTGCCAATTCTCGATCGAACGGAGACAAGTTATAAGCAGTTGCCTCTGGATGGCCAGTTATCAACAACGGTGAATAACCTGCCCTTCTTCCTTCTTCCCTCTTCCCTCTTCCTTCTTCCTTCTTCCTTCTTCCTTCTTCCTTCTTCGCGCTAGTTGGATCTTTAATTTCGATCGGTTCATTGAGAATATCGCTAATCCGTTCGACGGCGGTAAATCCTGCTTGAATTGCAGTGAATTTCTCAGCAAATTGCCGCAGGGGATCGAAGAGACGCTGAGCAAATAAAATAAATGCCGAGAGAGTACCGAAGTTAAGATTACCGGCTAAAACCCTTTCACCCCCCATCCACAAAACGGCTGCAATCGCTACTAAAGCAATCCATTCTAATGTCGCAGATACGGCTGAGTCGTAAAAAATAGTTTTATCAACCGCTTTAATGTAGCGTTTATTGGTGACGCGAAACAATTCTGAGTTGAATCTTTCGCGGCGGAATAGCTGCACTACGCCAATACCAGTCAGGTTTTCTTGCAGTTGGGCGTTGAGATCGGAAAGTTCTTCTCGGGTAGTGTAATTTGCTATGCGATATTGGTACTGAAAATAAATTATGACTGCGGTAATTGGTATCATCATCAGCACCAACATTAAAGCTAGTTGCCACTGCATGGTAAACATGAAAATGGCAATTACTAAAATTGAAAATAAATCGCTGACAATGCCGATCGCCCCTGAAGAGAAAACCTCTCCCAAAGCTTCTACATCGCTGGTGAGGCGAGTCATCAATTTACCTACAGGAGTGCGATCGAAAAATCTGACTGCTAGCGATGTGACGTGGGCGAACAAATCATTTCTAATATCTGTAGTAATTATTTGCCCTACTTTCGTGACTAAATAGCCTTGAACTGATTGCAGTGCTAATCTAAGTGTTATAGTGAGCATCAGCAAAATAGCCAAAATATTCAATGCTGCAGATAGCGACAATCCTCGCAAGAATTCGTAGGTAGGTTCCGAGCGAATTACCGAAATTGCCTGTCCGATTAGAATGGGTTGAATTGCTCCTGAGACTGCTAGCGGTACTAATAGTGCGATCGAAATAACCAACAAGCGTTTGCTGCGGGTTGCGTAAGATGCCAACCTCAGAAATAACCGCCAGTCTGTTTCCTGGCCGGATTTGTTTTTGGTGTCTGCTACTGGTGAGGAAATGGTCATTGATGGCAAAAACTGTACAATATATCTAATTAATAATTGTAACAAAGAGAATCAATATTTTGCATGAATATCAGTAAACAGTAGGTTGGGTTTCGTTCCTCAACCCAGCCCAAATGTTTGTAGCCAGACAAAAATGGTATTATAATCTACTGGGAGAAGTTATATTATCATCATGCAAGAGATAGAGACAGCCCGATTGTATCTCAGACAATTTACGCCAGATGACTTAGATGAGCTGTACCGCATCTACAGCGATTCAGAAGTGATGAAGTATCTGAGCGAAGGCGTCAGAAATAGAGAAGAAACAGCAGCAGATTTATTTCAAATCATCGCAGATTGGGAAAAACACGCTTTCGGTTTGTGGGCTGTTGTCAATAAAGAAAATAACCAATTGATCGGCGACGGGGGGCTTCGCTTTTTAGGCAAAACACCTGAAGTAGAAGTCGGTTACGTGTTAGCAAAAGCGTATTGGGGCAAAGGTTTAGCATCGGAAGTTGCAGCGGCTAGCCTCAAGTATGGATTTGAAGTATTGAAACTAGAAAAAATTGGAGCTGTTGCCCATGCCAAAAACAGATCCTCGCGGCGGGTCATGGAAAAAGTGGGGATGAGATACCAGCATAGCTTCGGCGATTCCGATCGAGTATATTATTCAATCTCGAGAAAAATCTACCAGTCTAAAGTAGTTGAGTTGAGTTGAGAAAGGAAATCCAACCAAAATGTTTGTAGCAAGACTTATTAAAACTGGTATCATAATTTAGTGATATTAATTATATTAATTATGCCAGAAATAGAGACAGCCCGATTGTATCTTAGACAATTTACACCAGACGACTTAGATGAGCTGTACCGCATCTACAGCGATCCGGAAATCATGAAATACCTCACAGGAGTTAGAAGTAGAGAAGCAACAGAAATCGCTATTCATACCATGCTCAAACGTTGGGAAGAAAACAACTTCGGGATGTGGGCCGTAGTACATAAAATAGACGGTAAAATGATTGGTCGCTGCGGACTTGGTTTTCTGGACAAGACACCGGAAGTTGAGCTAGGGTATACCCTCGACAAAGTTTATTGGAATCAAGGATTGGCGACAGAAGCATCTTTTGCTAGTCTAAATTATGGATTTGAAACATTAAAGTTAGACAGGATAGTTGCGATCGCCCGCCCAGAAAATATCGCCTCTCAGCGGGTGATACAAAAAGTTGGCATGAAATATGAAAAAAATGCTCATTATTACGAAACTGATGTAGTATATTATTCTATTTCGCGAGAAACTTACCAGTCCAAAGTATCTTCGTAGGGTGTGCATTGCACACCTTACTACTTTTAAATTACTCACATTGCAATTTGTCATTATTGCTTGATGACAACTACGAAGTCCTTTGCAATTGCTTGTTAACTTTTTGAATTTTCTTAGCAAAATACTCTTGTCTGTGTCCCAATCTTTTAGACACGTCCAACCCTTTTTGATAGGCTTCCAAAGCCTTGTCGTAAGCCTTCATCTCTTGATAAACTTGACCGATATTGTCGTAAGCGTTCATCAAGCCGTAGAAATTGTAAGCCCGCTCTTCTAACAACAACTGCATTTGATAAATCCGCAAAGTCTGCTCCCACTGCTTTTGCGCTCGATAAAGTAAAGCTAATTTATCCAAAGCTTCGCTAGCTTGGGCATACTGTTGAATGGGGACGGCTAAATTGTATGCTTCTTGATAGTATTGAGCTGCTAAATTGATTTGACCTATGGTTTGATAATCGCTGGCGATCGCAATTTTGATCGGTGGTATAGCACTCGGGTTTTGTAAGTTAAGATACACCGATGCTAGTTTTTCCCTGGCTGCGATCGCCTTTAGGGGTTGTTTCGACTGCTGGTAAACGTAGGCCAACTGTCTCAGAGTATCTACCTCAGTTGGAGGAGTTACAGGTTGCGGCGGCGCACCGTTTCCCGCAACTACAGCAGAATTTTGCACAGCAGAATTAGCAGCAAATAAAGCGCGGTTTTCCTGAATTAAAGTTGCCAATTCCTCATACACCGGAGCCGCTTTATCGTAACTCAACCAATTGATGTGAATTAGCCCGATCGCCTTCAAAATCTGACCTTGAGCCAATATATCTTCGTTTTGGCGCGCATTTTCGAGAATTTCTTGGTAAACTTCTACCGTCGGGCCTTTAGCGCGCACCTGCTGAAAAGCTGCAGCGAAGGCGGGGAGCAACTCAGTATTCAGTGCTACTTGGGATTTGACTCCTTTTTGAATTGCTTGCAACCGTTTGGTAATAAGCTGTAGTTCGAGGTTTTTACCGTTACTCCAAGCAACACTTCCCACCCGACTCAAAGCAGCAATTTCCGCCGCCGGCCCGAGATACCTACGCAGCCGCAATTCTCGGAACCAAATTTCAAAAGCACCAGCGCCGTCTCCAGCTTCCAGTTTAGCCGCTGCTTCTAAGTTTAACTGCTCCAAAGCCGCTGTCAGTTCGTCCCGCTGAGTGCTGCTCAAAGATTCGTTAGCGGGAGCTAGGGGATCGGGTGTGGTAATTTCTAGAGGATTAGGGGAAAATTGATCGAGGCCTGGTGGATTAGTTTGGGCGCTAGCAATAGAACCAGCAGACAGCCACAAGAAAAGCAAGCACCCAATTGGCACAGAACTTCTCATTCTCAAAATTTGGTTGCCGCGATTCGGCATCTCTTCTGGAAACATCAAGTTTTGCATATCTACAAAACGGTATAAATTATGTCACAAAGATGGCACAAAAGCAAACTGTTCAACAAGAGCAACAAAATAAAAATTACCGCACTGAGCAATTATGGGGATTTAAAGACGCTGGGCGATCGCATTTTACGCTTATTTAGTCTAGCCCTAATTCTGTTAACTGTTTGCACAGCTTGCGCCCCCCCTCCCGCAGTTGCTAGAGACCGCTCTTTTCCAGAAATGTCCCTAGAATTTTTGGGCGAGTACCAATTGCCAAAAATGAATTTTGAAGGAGCACCAGTCGGCGGTTTGTCAGGAATTACCTACGACCCCAAAGGTATTAGCGCAGTCACTTCCAAAGCTTATCGCTTTTACGCTCTTTCCGACGACCCCAGCGAAAACGGAGAAGCGAGATTTTACAGTCTCAGACTCGACCTCACATCAAGCGATCCAGCCAATATTCGCCTGAAAAAAGTTACTGTTGAAGGCGTTACATCCCTCAAAAAAGCAGACGGTGAAACCTTCTCTTGGGGTTCCATCAATCCCGAAGGCATCGCCCTTTCTCCCCGCAATTCAGTATTTGTCGCCAACGAAGGCGTTACTCATGCTGGCATCCCTCCTTTTCTCGGAGAATTCGACATCAAAACAGGGCAAATGCGGGGAAAATTGCCGATACCAAAGCGCTATATTCCCGATGCCAGCGATGAAAAACAGCAGCAAGGAGTGGTGGACAATTTAGGTTTTGAATCTTTAACCATCGACCCAGAAACCTTTAGTCCTGGCGGCCTCGATCCGTTTCGTTTGTTTGCAGCTACGGAAGCGCCGTTAATGCAAGACTTAGACCCCGAACAAGCAAGCAAACTCCGTATTTTACATTATATCATCGTCGATAAAACGCCGCAATTAGTCTCAGAAAATCTTTACAAGCTCGACCAAGTTCCCATGACTATTTTGAACGGTTTAACAGAATTAGTAACTGTCGGTGGCGGTCCGATTCTGAGTTTAGAACGTTCTTTTGGGCTGTCGGGATACAGCGCTAGGATTTATCAAGTAGCGGTTGGGGCGGCTACAGATACTTCGAGAATCCAGAGTTTTAAAGGGCCAGTGACAATGGTCGAACCTGTTAAGAAAAAGTTGCTGCTAGACTTAAGCGAACTCGGAATTCCCCTGTACAATTTAGAGGGGATGACCCTCGGCCCGCGCTTGCCAGATGGCAGCCAGAGTCTAGTTTTGGTCAGCGATGACAATTTTGATGAAGCGCAGAAAACTCAGTTTATCTTGTTGAGTTTGAAGGGCAAAGGTTAAGTTAGAAGGGCAGGCGAGAAGCCCACCCCACCCCACAAGAAGATTTATTCTTTGTGAAACAGTGATATTGCCTGTTTATGAAAACAGTAGAAGAAAATTAACTTTTTGTGGAACAGGCATCTTGCCTGTTCATAAAAAAGTTAAATCAAATTTCTCCAACTATAAAACCCCCTAATTATGCCAAGTCGTAACACTTTGCACCTGCCAGGGATGGAACTTTCATACCTAGAATGGAAGCCAGAAACAGGTAAAAAAGTTCCGCGTTTGCTGTTGTTACACGGTTTAGCAGATAGTTCGTGTGTCTGGAATAGCTTGGGCAATTATTTCTCCAACCGCTATCATATTGTAGCGCCAGATATGCGCGGCCACGGAGAGAGTAGCAAACCGAAAACAGGCTATACTTTTGAAAGTGCGATCGCAGATTTAGAAGCTTTGATGGTACATCTCAACTGGCCTGACGCACACATTTTAGGACATTCTTGGACGGGAAAACTAGCAGCGATATGGGCGAGGCAAAATCCCGATCGCTTTTGCAGTATGATTTTAGTAGACCCCATCTTCATCACCAAACTGCCCGCCGCGATGAAACTCACCCTGCCAATTGTTTACCGAAAATTAGACTGTCTCAAATGTGTGGGCCCGTTTGCGACTTTAGCCCAAGCAGAAGCAGCAGCAAAACAATCGGGAGAATACGCAGATTGGAGTGACTTGCAGCAAATGGTATTCCAACACCAAATCGAACAAAAATCCGACGGAACCTGGGGCAGTAAATTTGCGATTGCAGCGAGAAATCTGATATTTGCAGAAGTGATGAAAGTTGCGGGTTTAACTGAAAATATTGAGATTCCTACTTTGTTCGTACAGCCGGAAAAAGGCGTAAATCGCATGGCTTGGCAAATGCAGCCATACAAGAGATACTTGAAAAATCTTACGGTTGCAAAAGTACCGGGGAATCACTGGTCTTTTTTGACTGAACCGGAAACTTTTAATCAAACTGTGGCAGATTTTTTAGAGGGCACAAGACAGTGAATTTAGAAATTATCGCACATCGGGGATTTTCGGCGATCGCCCCCGAGAATACTTTAGCAGCTTTTGAACTGGCGATCGCCCGTGGCGCTCATTCGATCGAATTTGACATCCAGCTATCCGCCGACAACGTACCAGTGATTTTTCACGACGCCACATTAGATAGAATCACTGGAGTTTCTGGCAAAGTTAGGGAAACAACCCTGTCTGAATTGCAGACACTTAATGCGGGAAAATGGTTTAGCGATGAATTTTCACAAGAAAAAATCCCTACTTTAAAAGCCGCATTAACCATACTCAAAAAGGTTGACAAATTTCTTTACTTTGATGTCAAACCTCACTGCGAGTGGTCTGACGCAGATGTCGCCGATTTTGTCAACAGTTTTAAGGGTGAAGAAATCCAACACAAATGCGTTATTACCTCTTTTAACGATAAATTTCTGGAACAAGTGCGGCGGCTATCTGGCGATTTGGCGATCGGACACATTGTTGCTAATCTAGAAGCGTACAAAACTCAATTAGCTCAAGCTGTGGCGCATCGGGATAATTTGATTAGCAGTCTATATCGCGTGTTGCTGGAAAACCCTGCACTAATTCAAGAAAGCCGGAGCCAGGGAGTTGACATTGTGGCCTGGACGGTGGACGATCGAGCAGATATGCAAAAGTTAGTTGATTTGGGCATAACGCGGATAGTCACTAATTGTTTGATATAATTTTTAAACCGCAGATGAACGCAGATAAACGCAGATAATAGATGAATTACTTTCGCCAAAGCATCCACGAAATGTCTGGCTACGTGCCGGGGGAACAGCCACCGCTAGGCACAAAAATTATTAAACTAAATTCTAATGAAAATCCCTATCCGCCTTCTCCAAAAGCCTTAAAAGTGCTTCAGGAAATAGACGGAGAAATGCTGCGGCGCTATCCAGATCCAACTGGCAAAATTTTCCGCATTGCTGCTAGTAAAGTTTTTGGAGTGGCTGACGATTGGATTGTTGTAGGTAACGGCAGCGACGATTTATTAAACTTGATAGTTCGCGCTGTGGGCGAATCTGGGAAACAGATTGTTTGTCCCGCGCCCACCTATGTATTGTACCGCACATTGGCAGAAATTCAAGATGCGGAATTTGTCGAAGTTCCTTATCCCGACGACTACAAGTTACCAGTCGATTTGCTAATAGCAGCCCAGGGTGCAGTGACATTTGTAGCCTCGCCAAACAGTCCATCGGGAACGGCCATATCTATTGCAGATTTGGAGAAACTGGCTAATGAGTTATCCGGCATTCTGGTGATCGACGAAGCTTATGTAGATTTCGCCGAAGAAAATGCTTTGGAATTAACAAAAAAATACAGTAATGTTATAGTTTTGAGAACGCTTTCAAAAGGTTATTCCCTCGCAGGATTGAGGTTGGGTTTTGGCATAGCAAATCCGGCGTTGCTGACAGAATTAAATAAAATCAAAGACAGCTATAATGTGGATGCTTTAGCCTATGCAGTGGGGGCGGCTGCGATCGCAGATCAAGACCACAAAATAGCCAACGCCGAAAAGATTAAGGCTTCCAGAGCAAAACTAGCCGTTAGCTTCAAGGAATTAGGCTTTGACGTTTGGCCCTCGCAAACCAACTTTTTGTTAGTGCGGCCACCAAACGGCTATGCAGAAAGAATTTATCAAACACTGAAAGTACGGGGAATATTGATTCGATACTTCAATCAGCCGCGATTAGAAGACAAATTGCGGATTAGTGTAGGTACGGAGGAACAGAATCAAATATTACTTAAAACTTTGAAAGAAATCCTATAACTAACGATCGCACTAAAATTAGTTTCTAGTAATGACTTTAGTCCTCTGATTTTTATGAGGACTTGCATTCCTTACTACACACAGCTTGATTACGGATAATTATTAGGATTATCAATCGCCAACCCTTCTGAATGAGCAATATTCAGCCATCGATTGTCCGCCGAAACAAAAAGCAGTTGAGTATCTGGCACGGAAACGAGAGTAGATTGAACGCGCAAAGCAGACGCCAATTGCACAGAATCATAAGCCCGCAGCGGGTTTTGCATCACCAGTGCGCCCGCTGTTTCTATAAAAGTGCGATCGACTTCAACAACTTCATACTGGTTTTCAAAATCCGTGCGAAAATCTCCCATAAGTTGGTCAACCTCATCGACAGATAGAGTACCCTCTCGTTGACGGCGTGAAAAAGCGCTGCATACCTCCACCCAAGTAATCTGAGAAATCGCGAGAAAGTTACCTGCTGCAGGAACAGTAATGGATTGAATCCAATTACTTCCCAATTCAGGCACATACCGTTTAACCAAAGCGCTGGTGTCTAAGAAATAGGCATTTACCACGGGCCGCGATCCTCGATAACGATTTCAGAAAGAGGTTTCCCCACTCTTCCCTTGAGTTTTTCAAACAGTTCGCGCCGCTTTTGTTCTGCAGCTGCATCTAGCTTAAACTGTTTTGTTGGCAAACCCATCAATTTTCGTAAATCCATCAACTTAATCGCTTTTTCGCGATCGCCCTTGACTTCTTCCTGCGAAACTTCCGCTACAATTGTGATTTGCACAGTTTCCCCATCATTCAATGACACAGAACTCAAGGGACGAAAAACCCCGTTTTCGTAGATAGCAGTAATAGTTTCTGGCATAATTAGCCTCTTAATTAAATGCTTTAACTTATTGTACTTCTTGTAACTACTTCGTTGCCACCACAGCCAAATTCCAAGCCAAGCGCTTCATCAAAGGCAACTTCTTCAAAAACCCATCCAACCCTTCCAACCGAGAGTATTCCGGTTTCAATCTCTCTTGCTCAATGATAATCTTTTTCCAATAACGCTCCTCATTCGGATGCACTTTTTCGATCAAATAAAAGCGTAAAAAAATCCAAAGCGCTGTCAGCCAAAACGTATCGTAAGCCGTCTCCGAAAACAAAGACTTGACAAAATTCACAATATTAATATCCAAAGGAGTTTCATCCTCCGTCCGCACCTCAGTCGCCATCCTGCGGTAAACATTAATCACCGGATTGTGCTTCATCGGGTCCCAAAAGCAAGCTTTTCCCCCAGGCTTTAGCACGCGGTGCATTTCGCGAATTGCCTTTTCTGGTTCCGGTAAATGGTGCAACAAATTAGAAGCGTAAACAATATCAAAACTGTTGTCCGGGAAATCTAGCGCCATTGCATTCACCGTACAGCCGTCTATTTTGACGCCGTTTTTCTCAGCCAATTTCAGGGCAACTTCTACCATGCCCTGAGAATAGTCGGCAGCCACACAATCGGCGCCTTTTTTAGCAAAATAAACACTATTTTCTCCTGCACCGCAGCCTAAATCTAAGAGACGTTTGCCTGTAATATCGCCCATTTGCTGGACGATAAATCTATTTTCTGGGGCAGTGCAAGCTTCAAAATAATCATTGACTCGAATGCCGTCAATATCGATTGTAGATGCCCAAGCATCGTGGAATTGTCGCTCTTTTTTTAAGGTTTCGTCTTGCATTTTTCAATAGTTGGTTATTAGTAAAAACAAGTAATTTTAAACCGCAGATAAACCCGGATTAACGCAGATTAATTGAGAGTTATCTGCTTTGCTCTGGGTTCGTCTGCGGTTGGTTTCAAGAAAAATGGCTGACAGTAAATTTATCAGCGCTGTGCTTCTGCAACAACTTGTTTTCCGATCGCAGTTGGCTGTTCGGAGGATTTTTCAGCACTATGCTGCAATGCCTGATACAGGCGATTTAAAGCGCTGATGTAAGCTTCTGCAGACGCTACGATAATGTCGGTATTTGCTGAGTGACCGGAAAATACTTTGCCTTCGTGGCGCAAGCGAATTGTTACTTCGCCGATCGCATCTATTCCCGCTGTCACCGATTGTACAGAAAACTCGATCAACTCGTTCGGTACGTTTACCACCCGGTTAATTGCCCTGTAAATCGCATCCACAGGCCCAGTGCCGATCGCAGCATCGGTCAATTCTTCGCCTGCCGGATTCCGCACAGTGACGGTTGCTGTCGGCCGGGATTTGTCACCACAAGAAACCTGTACCAATTCTAACCGGAACAGTTCCGGTGCTTGGTGCACTTCGTTATTGGCGATCGCCTCTAAATCCCAATCAGTAATCTCTTTTTTCTTGTCTGCCAAATCTTTAAACTTGACAAAAGCCTTATTTAGCTCATCGTCTGCCATTTCAAAACCCAACTCTTTCAAGCGAGTGTGAAAAGCGTGGCGGCCGGATAATTTACCCAAGACGATTTGATTTTCAGTTAAGCCGATCGACTCAGCGTCCATAATCTCGTATGTCCGCTTATTTTTCAGCACCCCGTCTTGGTGAATTCCCGACTCGTGAGCGAAAGCATTTGCTCCAACAATCGCCTTGTTTGGCTGTACCAACATCCCCGTCAAATTGGAAACCAAGCGGGAAGTTTTGTAAATTTGGCGCGAGTCAATATTTGTCAGCGGTTCCTCAGAATCCGCAGGCCGGCCCAAGAACGGATTATAATATTGGCGCCGCACGTAAAGCGCCATTACCAACTCTTCCAGAGCTGCATTTCCCGCCCGTTCGCCAATCCCGTTAATCGTGCATTCTAACTGTCTGGCGCCATTTTTCACCGCTTCCAAAAAGTTAGCAACAGCCAATCCTAAGTCATTGTGACCGTGCACCGAAATAATTGCGCGATCGATATTCGGCACATTTTCCTTAATTCCCCGAATCAAAGCCCCAAATTCGCTCGGAGTCGTGTAACCGACTGTATCGGGAATGTTAACAGTAGTCGCACCCGCTGCGATCGCCCGTTCTAGAACCTGATACAAAAACTCCGGTTCCGATCGACAAGCATCTTCCGGCGAAAACTCCACATCATCCACAAACGACTTAGCGTAAGCCACCATTTCCGGCACAATTTCCAGAACCTCAGCCCGCGTCTTTTTCAGCTTATACTCCAAGTGAATATCAGACGTAGCCAGAAACGTATGAATTCGCGAATTTACTGCTGGTTTCAGAGCCTCTGCTGCTGTTTTAATATCCTGCTTTCTCGCCCGTGCTAAACCGCAAATTGTCGGCCCATCTTCCGTTCCCACCGATCGGGCTATTTTTTGGACTGCCTCGAAATCTCCCGTGCTGGTGAAAGGGAAACCCGCTTCAATCACATCCACGCCCAATCTCGCTAACTGGCGGGCGATCGTCAGCTTTTCATCCACATTCAGAGATGCACCCGGAGATTGTTCTCCGTCCCGCAAAGTCGTATCGAAAATAATAATCCGGTCTTGACTTGGTTGAGTTTTCATAGCTCTAAAAAGTGTTTTCCTGATTTTTACTTGTCCGTTTTTCTGGATTTTAGCCTCCAGTCACCAGTCCCCTGTCTCGCGCCAATAACGAATAATTAATAACCCCTAACCCATAACTACTGACTAATGACTGCTGACTAATGACTAATGACTAATAACTAATGACTAATGACTAATAACTACTGACTAATAATCCATCTTCTCGATATGTTCCCTAATTTCATTTAGGTCTATATACCTATCTGTAGCATTTCTTAACTCTCTAGCAATCATTCCTTCGGTTGATACCACAGTAATATGAGTATTTTTCGAGCGGAGCAGTTCGATCGCCCGCTCAAAATCCCCATCCCCGCTAAACAGCACAACTTGGTCGTATTGATCCACGGTATTAAACATATCAACCACAATTTCTATGTCTAAATTAGCCTTTTGAGAATATCTGCCCGAAGCATCGTCGTAATATTCCTTAAGAATTTTAGTGCGAACCGTGTAACCTAGACTTATCAAAGCATCTCGAAATCCCCTTTGATCTTGGGGGTCTTTTAGGCCCGTATACCAGAAAGCATTGATCAAGATGACATTCGGCTGCGAAGTTTTGAAATATTCGAGCACCCTGCGAGGATCAAAAAACCAGCCGTTCTTTTGTTGAGCGTAGAACATATTGTTCCCGTCCACAAAAATAGAAAGGCGGTTCATTAAGTTTGTCATAGAAACTTAGACCTAATAATTGTAGAAAGAAGTTAATCTAAATATCACATTTTAGCAACATGGAGCTAACTGAGGCAATAGATTAAACTTCAGAAAACTCCATCTCCCCAGTATTTCATATTTTCGGCTCTACCGCCAGAGGGTTCTTTTAAGCCTGCTTGCATTTGAGCGAGGTTCCCTCAAAAACTATATGCCTAGTAACTCAATACCGGCTGCCGTGTCAAGGTTAATGGCGCCTTCAAACTACCGCCGTACCGCCCTACCGCCAAGCAGGCATACCGAAGCGCATAGCAGTAGATTTTGCTCCCCTGATTTCATAGCGCAGAGTACCTCCGCTCAAGCCTTTTTGCTTTCAAGAGCCCAGCGAGCTAACTCTGTCCGGTTGTGCAGACCTGTTTTGCCCAGCATATTGCTGACGTGGCTTTCGATAGTCCGCTGGCTGACATTCATCACGTCTGCAATCTGGCGGTTTGCCATACCCTGGGCTAGCAACTGTACCACCTTTAACTCAGTGGGAGTCAATTCGACATTGCGGCGCGCCTTAATTTTTGGGCCACTCTCCATACCGGGATTTGAGTGGCGAATCAAGCGGGATGCTGCTTTCAGAGAAGATTCCACTTGGGCTACCAGTTCTTCTGGTTCAAAAGGCTTGACTATATAAACGTCAGCCCCAGTGCTCAAGCCTTTTACTCGGTCTGAACTTTGACCTTTTGCGGACAAGAAAAGAACCGGAATCCAGCTAGTGCGATGGTCTTCCCTGATGTGTTTGACTAAAGTGTAGCCGTCCATTTCCGGCATCATCACATCGCAGATAATCAAGTCAGGAACTTCTTGTTCTAGTTTTTCCAGAGCGTCTCTGCCGTTTTCTGCTGTAATGACGTTGTAACCCCGAAACTCCAAGTAGTCCTTGACGAGCAAGATCAAGTTGGGGTCATCGTCAACCAGCATCAGCCGTTTTTGCTCTCCTGAATTATTGTCCTTTGTCATGTTTATTCCCGCTAAAGTATCCCGCACACTTCCTTGTTTTCACTTCTGTTTTTTTCCGTCAGTCCCCCGCCACCAGGCTGGGGGTGGAGGACGACGGTCGGCTGAAGGGATGGCGGTGAGGGAAAGCGGGGCGGGTATTACCGCTTTCCAACCTATAATTGACGGCTGTTTGTCAGTGTCTTACGACCTGGAATCCAGCCCAAACCTGTAATGCACGATCGCCCTATCAAGATCAGCCTTGATTGATTGGAGACTCCCTAACAGAGCCCAAGTTAAATATTTAATCTCGATCGGTTCAATTTCAGGTTAATGCCCCGGTTTTAAATGATACTTCTGATATAGAGAAATTTAAGCAGACTCCCTACTTACGTATTTAACTGCTTCTAGTGTAGTTTGGCAACCTGCTTAGTGTCTGCCACTGAGAAATTTTTGCACAAAATTTCACAGTTCCTCGGATCGATTTTTTTTACTGTACCTTTTGAGAAACACAAGGAACACGGGAAGCCGCACCAGGAAGACAAGAACCTAACTACAGTTTTATTGAGCTGTAGCAGGTGCGATCGCCGGGACGCCAAACTGTCTCAAATTCTCACCCTTAACCTTAAATTTAACACTTTACCTATAACCCTGTACTTTAAACAGCGCTATACTTAAATGTTTGGCTCCGCCTCAGGAGGCACAGGCAAAGGATGAGTCAAGAAAGCGTATTCTTGAACTACCTTTGAGTTTAGGAGATGTTCCTGAATAATTCTCTCAATGACGGGTGGAGTAACGTCGCGATACCACACTCCGTCTGGATAGACTACCATAATCGGGCCAGACGCGCATACTCGCAGGCAATTGGCTTTCGTGCGAAAGACGCAGGTTGGTCGAGTGGCACTTGGCTTGTCCAACCCCAATTCTTGCAAGCGTTTTTTTAAGTAATTCCACGCCTCCAGACTGGTTTGCCGATCGCAGCACTTGGGCACGGTTTGGTCGGCACAGATAAAAATATGCCGCTCGATTTGAGCGATTCCCAGGCTTTGGACGCAAGCGCTCAAGCCTTGGCTGCAAGATTCCTCGTTATTTTCGGTCATTGTATTCATCAATCAAAAGTAATTGGTTAGCGGTCGAAAGTCATCACCACAGCCCCCACTCCCCCCTCTCCTTCCTCCAACTCATGCTCGGTTCGGGAACCCGTACTGACAACTAAGTTGCGATCGCCCCTGACTAAAGCTAAATTAGCACTCAGGAGTCGAGAGTGCTAATATGTCAGTTGTAAGTAGTCCGCTGTTGCTTTCATCGTGACCCCTGACGACTGACTCACGACAATCTGTAATCTGGAGATTTATTTATGGCAGCAGTATCACTGAGTGTTTCTACCGTTAAACCGTTAGGCGAGCGCGTGTTCGTAAAAGTAAGCGCTAGCGAAGAAAAAACCGCCGGCGGCATCCTTCTGCCCGACACAGCAAAAGAAAAGCCCCAAGTAGGCGAAGTCGCGGCCGTGGGCCCCGGCAAGCGCAACGACGACGGCAGCCGCACTGAAATGGAAGTCAAAGTCGGCGACAAAGTTCTCTACTCGAAGTACGCCGGCACCGACATCAAACTCGGCACAGACGAATACGTCTTGCTTGCAGAAAAAGACATTCTGGCGATCGTTAACTAATTAATCATTAGTCATCAGTCCTTAGTCATCAGTCATTAGTTTAAAGCGAACGCCGCCAAACAACTAATGACACGGGACAAATGACTAAAATCCATAATCCCCAATCCAAAATCTCAAACCCTCAAATCCCCAAAAACTATGGCTAAGCGTATCATCTACAACGAAAATGCACGTCGCGCCCTCGAACGCGGTATGGACATTCTGGCCGAAGCAGTGGCCGTAACCCTCGGCCCCAAAGGCCGTAACGTGGTTCTCGAAAAGAAATTCGGAGCTCCTCAGATCGTCAATGACGGTGTTACCATCGCCAAAGAAATCGAACTAGAAGACCACGTAGAAAATACAGGCGTTGCCCTGATCCGTCAAGCAGCTTCCAAAACCAACGACGCAGCAGGCGACGGTACCACAACTGCTACCGTTTTGGCTCACGCAATGGTCAAAGAAGGTCTGCGTAACGTAGCAGCCGGCGCAAATGCGATCGCCCTCAAGCGCGGTGTGGACAAAGCAACCACGTTTTTGGTAGAAAAAATTGCCGAACACGCCAAACAAGTAGAAGATTCCAAAGCCATCGCTCAAGTCGGCTCCATCTCTGCTGGTAACGACGATGAAGTCGGTCAAATGATTGCTAACGCAATGGACAAGGTGGGCAAGGAAGGCGTGATTTCCCTGGAAGAAGGGAAGTCTATGACCACCGAATTGGAAATCACCGAAGGGATGCGCTTCGACAAAGGCTACATTTCTCCCTACTTCGTCACTGACACCGAACGGATGGAAGCGATTCTAGAAGAACCTTTCATCTTGCTGACAGACAAGAAAATCGCTTTGGTACAAGATTTAGTACCTGTGCTCGAACAAGTAGCTCGTTCCGGCCGCCCGCTGTTGATCATTGCAGAAGACATTGAGAAAGAAGCTCTAGCTACCCTCGTTGTCAACAAACTGCGCGGTGTGTTGAACGTGACTGCTGTTAAAGCACCCGGTTTTGGCGATCGACGCAAAGCCATGTTAGAAGATATCGCCGTATTGACCGGCGGTCAACTAATCACCGAAGATGCCGGTTTGAAACTGGAAAACACCAAGCTCGACATGATCGGCAAAGCTCGCCGCATCACCATTACCAAAGACAGCACCACAATTGTTGCCGAAGGTAACGAAGCCGCCGTCAAGTCCCGCTGCGAACAAATTCGCCGTCAAATGGACGAAACCGAATCTTCCTACGACAAAGAAAAGCTGCAAGAACGTTTGGCCAAATTGGCTGGTGGCGTCGCAGTGATCAAAGTCGGCGCGGCTACCGAAACAGAAATGAAGGATCGCAAACTGCGTCTTGAAGATGCGATCAACGCTACCAAAGCTGCTGTAGAAGAAGGAATTGTTCCTGGTGGCGGTACAACTTTGGCTCACCTGACTCCTCAATTGGAAGAGTGGGCTAATGGCAGTCTGACTGGCGAAGAATTGACCGGTGCTTTGATTGTGGCACGGGCTTTGGCTGCTCCTCTGAAGCGGATTGCTGAAAATGCTGGTTTGAATGGCGCTGTGATTGCTGAGCGCGTCAAAGAAAAGCCATTTAACGTTGGTTTCAACGCAGCGACAAATGAGTTTGTCGATATGTTTGAAGCTGGTATCGTTGACCCTGCGAAGGTGACTCGTTCTGCTCTGCAAAATGCCGCATCTATTGCTGGCATGGTGCTGACAACCGAGTGCATCGTCGTTGACAAGCCTGAACCGAAGGATGGCGCTGCTGCTGCTGGCGCTGGCGGCGGCATGGGCGGCGGCGACTTCGATTACTAAGTCGATCGTTTGATGGGGCGGGCTTTAGGGCTCGCCTTTTTAAGAGACAAAATTGCTGTTTCCTGATGGTGACAGCAATGTTTTTTTGGGGCTGACTAAACTGCTCTACCAGTGTAATAATACTGCTCTAACAGTATAATATTACTGCTCTACTGGTATAATGAAAACAGTGATTACCAGTCAAGCAATTAAATTGCAAGAGGTCAGGCAAATGTCAGCCACTATCACAATTAGCCCCAGCGAAATTCGGCAGATATTTCACCCCCGCACGTCCAGCGCTTCAAAGTTTTGGGAACTGGCTCAAAAAGCACACAATTTAGCTGTAAAAATTGAAGACCGTTGGGAAAAAATTCCTGCTGAAACGCAAGAATTACTCAAAGTTTTTGCGTATGCTTTCATTGAACCCCCTCAAGGAATTAAAGAAAGGTTGCTTAAATTTGTGGGGGTTTTTTCTTTGGCTATCGCTTTACCTTGGATTGTACTTAAAGGTGAACTAGATAGTTTTGTAGCTTATATTAACGCCTTTAATAGACTTATTAATGCGATTTTGAGTGGAGTAGAACGGGAAGATATTGCTTATCAAAAAGCACTATCCGAAGCCCTGGAGGAAACTTTTGCAGGGTTGGAAACTAGCGAGGCGATGACGGCGGAGGAGGCCTGTGAACGGATCAGAGCAATTTCATATCAAGCTCTCGAAGAACTTTGATAAAACTCAGCAAAAACTAATCCGTGATCGCTATCGTAAAAATCAGGCAGGATTAGTAAAATTTGTCGAATTACTCCAAAAATTCCTCAGAATTTTGAGCGTTGACCCCCGTCCCCGTCCACCGTTGGGACATTTAGAACCTTGGCCGAAAGGCAGTAGCCGTGATGGAGGGGAACTGTGGAAGTTGGAGTTTAAAATGCCTCAGCTTCGCGGAGCCGCTGAACAGGGGCGACTTATATATTTGTTAGATATTACAAAACAAGAAGTTGTGTTGCTGTGGATTTACACGCACGCAGAATTTGAAAAACGCCCACCGGATCAGAATCTAAAGCGTTTATTACTCGAAATTATGGATAATTATGAAGTTTCAGATGAAAGTAAAAATTTAGACGACAGTGGAGACGGTGAAACTGGAGAGGACAAAGTTGGAGAGAATAAATCAAATGACAGTTAAGGTGCATAATCAAAATGTGGCTTTTATTACCTTTGAATAACCAGGCACACCAATTATGAAACTTTACCACACTCCCATTTCCCCCAACTCTCGCCGCGTGTGGATCGCCCTCTTAGAAAAAAACCTGGACTTTGAATTAGTAGAAATTCACTTGGACGGCGATCACTTAAATCCAGAATTTGTGGCAATAAATTCTTTTCACCGCATCCCTGTTTTGGTCGATGATGACTTCACAGTCGTCGAGTCTCTAGCAATTCTTGACTATCTAGAAACGAAGTATCCCGAACCGGCAATGCTGCCAAAAGAACCGAAAGATTTGGCAGTTGTGAGGATGGTAGAATTTGTCACGGTTAACGAACTTCTACCGCAACTTTACCCCCTAAGCAGTGAAAAAATGGGACGGGGAACTCCCCAACCGCAGGAAATCGAAAAGGCTAAGGAAAAAGTCAATACTGTGCTGACATTCTTTGAAGGTTTGTTGGACGATCGCCCTTTTTTCGCTAGCAACAGTGTCACGTTTGCCGAGTGCGTTGCCGGCACCGTCGTGCCCTTGCTATCTTGGGGTGGTGTGTCCCTAGACGGCTATCCTAAAATTAAAGCTTGGTGCGATCGACTGCTTGCCCGCCCCTCCTGGCAGCAAACTCAATTCACCGAGGCAGATTTCGCGGCTTTCGCATCTCGGAGACAAAAATTTCTCGCACAATCTGAAGCCTCCTGAACCAATCAATTGTGAAGGGGTCGCTCTTTTTCCTAGCTGTTTTCGCCTGCATCCAAATTCCCATCGCAGCAATGGGGCAGCCCGCCGCCCGATCGAACTACGAAGCAATTAACCCTAAACAGTTCCTTGCCGATCGCAAAATTACCGTCTCCAACCCCAAAGATATCGCAGCAAAACTCTTTAGCAGCGACACAGAATCTGAAGGCAGAAAAAGCGACCAAATTTCTGTTGAATATCCCACGCGAGAAACAGCGGTAATTGTCCAAACCGTCGTCGGTTTAGCTGACGATTCTGTTGCTGGAATGCGGCACCGCATCGAACTCAGACTCAGGCAAAATAAGTGGGAAATTGTCTGGATTGGCCGACAATCGAAGTGTCAACCAAATCGCGGACACCAAGATTGGGCAAGCGGCCTCTGTATTTAGAAAGGTCGATCGGCTTTTTGCTTAAATTTCTTCACCCCGCCTTCGTTGCGAGGAAGCAAGCTAGGACTTTACGCAACCGATGATGAAAAACAGAGGCTCAGAAAGATTCGCTACCGCTGACTCGCGACAGCAATAAGTTATTCCTGGGTAAGTCATGGAAGGAATCTGGGTTCCGCGTTGTTCCCTGGCTGCGCGACAATAACTTAAAACTATTTTCGGTGTCGATCGCTCTTTTAGTCAAAAAGAGCGATCGAACTCAGAAGTTTACTTGCACATGATCAAATTTCCAGCCGAGATGAATCCGGCCACAGGGGCTGAAATCTCAACCCAATTGCGGTCTTCTCCATTCTTATCTTTCACTAACTGGAAATTCGGTACAAGCGTTACTTGACCGTTAGCCGCTACACCACCTTTAACCACAGAAGTCTTGGAAGGCTCGGTGCGGATAGCTAGACCCCTCGGCGCTACGCGAGGTTCTACTTGGCGGCACAGACTTACTGGACCCGTTGCTGGTGCTGGTGCTGGTGCTGGCGCTGGTGCTGGCGCTGGTGCTGGCGCTGGTGCTGGTGCTGGTGCAGGCGCTGGTGCTGGTGCTGGCGCAGGCGCAGGCGCTGGTGCTGGCGCAGGCGCTGGTGCTGGTGCTGGCGCAGGCGCAGGCGCTGGTGCTGGCGCAGGCGCTGGTGTCGCAGCAGGTGCAGGACTTGGACTCGGTGTCGGTGCAGGTGTCGCAGCAGGGGCCGGTGCAGGTGTCGCAGCAGGTGCGGGTGCGGGTGCCGGACTAGGGGAAGTTTGACTAATTGTGCTTGCTGTAGTGCACGAACCTAAATTAGCCTCGTTGTTGGGGTATCCGCTAGCTACATACCCTTTTACGGGAGCGGTAATTGGAATCCAGAGGCGGCCGTCGGAGGCTTTAACAGAAGTAGCGCCTTGGGACAGCGTTACCTGAGTATTAATTGGTACACCGCCAACTCTAGGGGATTTGGGGTCTGGGTTCTGGCGAACGGTCAAACCTTCTTTGGGAGTGACTTGGCGACAAAGGTTGCCAGCCTGGGCTATTTGAAAGGTCGCGCTATCTTCAAAGGAAATATTTTCAGCATCTTGACTGACAGTGGATGTTGATGGGGCGGCAACACCGATGGCATTCGCCTGCAAACTTCCGGCTACGATCGCGATCGCGCCCAGCAATGCAGCGGGTTTATTCCAGCAATTCAAGTTTTTCATCCGTTCAAATCCTCACTTAACCACAATCATTATCTTAATTGCAGGTCAATATAGCAAAAAAATCGATTTATCTTCCACAAAAAATCTTTATATAACTTTTTTATGACCGCAAGTCAAGTTTTATTTATATTATTTAATGTTTGGTGAGTTGAGCGAAGACAAATAAAGCTGCTACGCCGATAAATCACTCATTATGGCAGAGCGGGGGAGGGAGAAGGCGAGAGTGTCCGAGTCGCGGAATGGAATAGCGGCAAAGTCAACAGTCAACAGTTAACAGTTTAAATGCGGGACAGTTTGCTAGGAATCCAAGTCATGTGTTATCCGCCAATATCTTGTCAGGTGTTCGTTAAACCATTTAGCTGTCAGTTGTTGCTGTTGAGTAATATGGGGCTACATTTCAGGTGAATTCTTGGCAGATTCGAGAGCGAGATTGTGCTGTAGATCCTCCCAGATTCTCAGTGACAGGCGATTGGCGCGATCAACCCCATCGTCGTAGTGGGGTGTCGGAAGCCGGATACAGTTCTTCGATAGCTCACATAACTCAACTGTCGATCGTACCTTACTTAAACAGGGCTTAGGCACTCAAGGGCGTTAAATCAAGGGTTTGAGATTGCTTCACTACTTTATCTTCGGACAGAAAATCGTAGTACGTGCGTCCAGGACTATTAAAATTGTGGCAAACAGCGCAAATCGCTAGCATTGACCCGATGGCGGGCGTCAATTTGATAAAATCTTCCAAAACGGAAATTTCTCGGCTTAAGGCACAGTTATGTTTTTGTGGCTAAAGCCACCTCCGGATCAGCGACAGTGGCTGTAGCTGTTTGCAAACGGTTTTGTTCCTGTGGAGACAACCAGCACAAAACCTCCGAACAAAACGAGCCCGCTCAAATCAGAAACCAAATATTTGCGCCAATTCTGATTTAATTATATTGCTATAGCAACCGCCCTCGATGTTTATGAGGTTTTCACTTGCTAAAACTAATGCGGTAGATTCCCTCGGAATGGGAGCATATTAAGGATAGGAAAAATCTTTTTTGGGGAGGGCGATCGGGATTAGCGCACGCACATGGAGAGGAAAAGCCCAACTAATCTCCTCCCTTCTTCCTTCTTGCCGAAATAACTAAAGCCTGCTCTATTCGAGAGTTAAAGCTTTCTTCCTTCTGTTATATAATGACCAAAGCGTTAAATATTTTCTCAGTGACAAAAACTACTAACAAAAAAGACGGCAAATCCTCTAACTATCCCTTTGACGGTCTATCTTTAGACGATCGCAATCCCGACTTCATTAAGCTTCTGTTGCCAATCTGGGAATGGCTGTACCGCTACTATTTTCGCGTACAAAGCGACGGTTGGCACAATGTACCCGCGAGCGGAAAAATGCTTGTTGTCGGTTCTCATAACGGGGGACTCGCCGCTCCAGATATGTTTATGTTCCTATACGAATGGTTCCGCAGGTACGGCACGGAACGCTTGGCCTACGGATTGATGCACCCCACGGTATGGAAGGTTTCCCCAGAGATTGCTAGTATGGGGGTTGAGTGTGGTGCCCTCCAGGCACATCCAAAAATGGCGATCGCAGCTTTACGCAAAAATGCCGCAGTTCTCGTCTATCCGGGCGGCGCCCAAGATGTTTTTCGCCCCCACCACTTGCGCGATCAAATCTACTTTGCGGGACGCAAGGGATTTATCAAATTAGCATTGCGAGAAGAAGTGCCAATTTTACCAATTATATCGCACGGTGCCCACGATACTTTGATAGTGTTGGCAGATTTATACGAACAAGTTAAGCAATTGCATCAATGGGGGATGCCGTGGTTGTTGGGCATCGATCCGGTGGTATTTCCGGTGTATTTGGGATTGCCTTGGGGATTGAGTATTGGGCCTTTGCCGAACTTGCCTTTACCCGTGCAAATTCGGACTCGCGTGTGCGAACCAATTGTATTTGAGAGGTACGGTTCGGAGGCGGCGCGCGATCGCGATTATGTTGATGCTTGTTTCGATTTAGTTACCACTCAAATGCAAGCACAATTAGATTGTTTGGCGGGCAATTGAGAATAGCAGAAGTTCGATCGATCAAACAACCTTCTTACAGCCCTGAATCCCGGTAGAAGACCCCCCCAGCGCTTGGGTTGCGGGTGCGGCCAGGACTGATTTTGGTCAAGATTTCTCTGAGCAGACTTTTTTCCAAAGCAATGACCGAGGTTATGATTATTATTGGCCGAGTTCGATTGCACTTTTCTCCCACTCGCGAGTGTATAATCATAAACTCAATTGACTGCCATCTACCGCAAGATAGATTTTGCAATAAACTCGGCGGTAATTCCGTAAAGTTATGCAACATCCAACTTAAAGCAGATACCGTCTCAGATGCTAGATGCACTGTCTGGCCTCCAGAGATTATTGAAAGTCAATAGTCTGCAATGATACAGCAAGTAGCAACCGCAAAAGCGATGGCTTTCTTCTCTTCAAATGCCGACTACTTGCCCACCTTAAATATATTCCAACTGGATGCTCCAGAAAGTCCACTTTATCTCGGGATTGCCGCGTTCAGGCTCTACCTTACTAGCAGCCATCCTGCGACAAAACCCCCGGTTTCACGCCGCCATGACTAGCCCTGTGGGGGGTTTAGTAGAGCGAATGTTGGAAGCCATGAGCGAAGACAATGAGTTTTCCACGTTTATTTCGCCTGAACAAAAACGGGCGCTGATTATGAGCATCTTTTCAGCTTACTACCACCCGCAAGTTGATAAAGAAATTGTCTTTGACACCAATCGCCTTTGGTGCAGCAAATTGCCATTAATTCGGGAACTATTTCCCGAAGCGAAAGTCATCTGCTGTGTCAGAAACATCGCTTGGATTATGGACAGCATCGAGCTACTGATTCGGCGTAACGCCTTTGGCGTTGCTGAATCGACGTATGAAATCCCACAACCCAACACGAATGTAGAGACGCGAAATTTCGCGTCTCTACAAGGGGAGAGGACATCATGCCAAATTCTTTTCATCCCTCAAATCAGCAACGCCACGCCTTTGATGTTTCCCGGTTATTTAATAATCCAGCGGAACGGGCTACAGTCTACAGTCGCACGGAGGCATTAAGCCAAGGTTCACGTTTAGTGGGTTATGCTTATAACGCCCTTAAAGAAGCATTTTACAGCGAACAGAGTGCCTCTCTCCTCTTGGTTGATTACGAGCTATTAACCATAAACCCGGCTAAAACCATGTCGTTGATTTATCAATTTATTGGTGAAGACCATTTTTAGCATGATTTTGATAGTGTTGAATATCAAGAGCCAGAATTTGATAATAAGCTGAAAACACAAGGGTTACATCAGGTGCGTTCTCAAGTCGAGTTTAAACCTAGAAAAACCATTTTACCACCCGATTTGTTTGAGCGATTTGATGGCTTATCTTTTTGGACAGATGCAACAAATAGCCGCGCCAGCGCCATTGTAGCGAAAGCAAAATTAACATAGATTTTTGACGACTATTGATATCTAAGACCAAGCAAAAACTATCAGGTAATCTACCGTGAACAACCAAATTATTTTCGTAGACTCATCCGTACAAGACTATCAAAGCCTTATTCAAAACGCCGATGCCGCTCAAATTGTCATTTTAAATGACAATTTGAGCGGCATCGAACAAATTACAAACGCCTTAGCCAATCAAAAAGACAGAGACGCCGTGCATATCCTTTCTCACGGCAACCAAGGCAGTTTCAAACTTGGTTCAGACGTGCTAAATGGGAATGCTTTAGAAAAATTTAACACTCAGCTAAAACAGTGGGGAAATGCTCTGACGGAAAATGGCGATATCCTACTTTATGGATGCGACGTAGCAGAGGGAGAATACGGCAAGAATTTTGTCAAGCAATTGAGCGAAATAACTCAAGCGGATGTAGCAGCTTCCGACAACTTGACTGGAAATGCAGCTAAAGGGGGCGACTGGGATTTAGAAATAGTAACGGGCCAAATTGAGTCCGCCGTGCCGTTTAATCGGCAGGCGATGGAAGATTATGACTATACACTGGCAAATTTTAATGTCACAGTGGCAACCGATGATGGCACGGGCACTGTAGCAGGTACTTTAAGCAAAGCAATTTTAGATGCGAATACCGCAGCCGGAGATGACACAATTACTCTCCAAACAAATGTCACGTTTACGCAAATTCCGAATCAGCTAATCGATAGCAATATCGCTTTTATTGGTGGCGGTTTTATAGTCAGTGGAGATGCCAATAACAATAGCATCAATGATACGGGTGACGTTCGCCTCTTCTTTGTGAAGTCTGGAACCGTCAGTTTCACCAACATGACCATGAGGGGGGGTCGTGCCCAGGGCGGAGATGGTAGTGGTGGGGGCGCAGGTATGGGGGGTGGCTTGTTTGTTTATAACGGCACAGTCAGCCTGAATTCTGTCACCTTTTCTAATAACTCTGCCATTGGCGGAAATGGTGGGGTTGGTGGCACGGGCGGCAGTGCTAATTTTGTGCCTCTCAATCCGGCTAATAATGGTGCCAACCAGACTGGCAGCAACGGTGGCCCCGGTGGCAACGGCGGCACCGGCGTCGGTGGCAACGGCGGCGTCGGCGGCACCGGCGGCACTGGCACCGGCGGCACTGGCGGCACCGCCGGCCGCGGTGGCGACGGCACCGGCGGCAACGGCGACTTCGGCGGCGGCGGCGGCACTGGCATCGGCGGCAACGGCGGCTTCGGCGGTGGCAACGGCGGTGGTGGCTTCGGTGGCTACGGCGGCTTCGGCGGCGGCGGTGGCTACGGCAGAGGCGGCAACGCAGGCGGAGGTGGTGGTGGTAGCAACGGCAACGGCGGCTTCGGCGGCAACGGCTACCGCGGCAGAGGTGGCTACGGCGGCGGCGGCGGCTACGGCAGAGGCGGCCTCGGTCCCTTCGGTGGTGGCGCCGGTGGCGGCGGCTTCGTCAATAGCCGCAAGAACGGCGGCGACGGCATGGGGGGTGCAGTATTCATCCGTCAAGGTACTCTCATCCTTGACAGCACCACATTTACCAACAACACTGCTACAGGCGGCATCGGCATCGGCGGCTTCGGTGGCTACGGCAGCTTCGGCAAAGGTGGGGCACTTTTTGCCATGCGTTCTCTCATCAACTTTTATGGTGGCGATCAGGGAATGCCCACCGCGCTACCCACAGTCATCTCATTTGGAGCAACTTTCACCGGCAACACCGCTGCCAACCAAGCTGGCACTCCCGCTGCCAACACCCCCGCCAACGGTCAAGGAGTTAACCAAGATAATAACGATGTTTACGGCAGCATCAACACTGCACCCGTCCTTGCCGATACCACCGTCACCCTCACGAACATCCTAGAAGACTCCAGTGTTCCCACGGGCGCTGTCGGCAACCTCATCTCATCTATTGCTGCTATAGGTACAAACATCACCGACCCCGACATTGGCGCAGTGGCAGGCATCGCCATCACCGCCGCCGACACTAACGGCAGTTGGTTTTACACCATAGATGGAGGTACTACTTGGAACGCGTTGGGCGCAGTATCCAATACCAATGCTCGCCTACTCACCGCCAATGCCAATACCCGCATTTACTTCCAACCCAACGCCAACTACAACGGCACCGTCACCAACGGCATCACCTTCCGCGCCTGGGATACGCTCTCTGGCACTAACGGCGGCACCGCTAATAGCAGCACCAACGGCAGTAGCACAGTCTTCAGCACCGCTACCGACACCGCAGCCATCACCGTTACCCCCGTCAACGACAAACCCAGTTTCAGTAACTTAGGCAATCAAACCCTAACAGCTTGGACAAATACAGTTCAAACCGTCAGTAATTGGGTAAATAGCGTTACTTTCGGCACCGCCGATGAAGCCACTCAAACAGTTAGCAACTACACGGTTACTAACACCGACAACACCCTATTTACAACTCAACCAACTGTAGCAACTAATGGCACGCTGACCTACACTCCCACTGGTAAACCCGGTACTGCCACCGTTAGTGTACAAGTGCAAGATAACGGTGGTACGGAGAATACTGGTGTTGACCTTTCCGACATAGCCACCTTTAATATCACCATTCCCGTACCGAAAGTTAACCTCACTGCCAGCACAAATACTGCCAGCGAAGCCGGGAAAACTGCTATTACCTTTACCGCCACTGCAGAAGGTAACGTCTTCGGCGCTCAAACACTTAACTTTGCATTAACTGGTACTGGTAGCGCTGCTGATTTTACCGCTGCTATTCCCACTCAAATCACGATACCAGATGGAAGTAAGACGGGGCAAGTAACCCTAACAGTTAATGATGATTTAATTGCCGAAGGTGTGGAAACAGCTACTTTAACAATTAGCAACCCGTCAACAGGGATAGGATTAGGTGCTACTACTAACCAAAGTGTGGCAATTACTGATAATGATAATGCTGGCATTACCATCACACCAACCACAGGATTAACTACTACCGAGGCTGGTGGGAAAGCTACATTTACAGTTCAACTCAACAGTCAACCGACGGCAGATGTGACTGTAGGTTTAACCAGCGATAACACCGCCGAAGGAACAGTTTCCCCAACTTCAGTCACTTTCACGAATGCTAATTGGAATACTCCCCAAACAGTCACCGCAACGGGAGTTGATGACAATCTAGTAGATGGGAATAAAGCCTATAACATAGTCACCGCCGCCGCTACCAGTAGCGACACTAATTACAACGGATTTAATCCAGCCGATGTCGCGGTGACTAATACCGATAACGACACCGCCGGATTTACAGTTTCCGCCATTAGTGGAAACACCACAGAAGCCGGAGGGAAAGCAACATTTACCATCCAACTCAACAGTCAACCGACGGCAGATGTGACTGTAGGTTTAACCAGCGATAACACCGCCAAAGGAACAGTTTCCCCAACTTCAGTCACTTTCACGAATGCTAATTGGAATACTCCCCAAACAGTCACCGCAACGGGAGTTGATGACAATCTAGTAGATGGGAATAAAGCCTATAACATAGTCACCGCCGCCGCTACCAGTAGCGACACTAATTACAACGGATTTAATCCAGCCGATGTCGCGGTGACTAATATCGATAACGACGTAACTCCCTTACCAGAAATTCAAGTATTAGACGGTACAACGGATATTGGTGATGGTACGATAGGTGCGATCGACTTTGGCAGTGTCACAGTCGGTGCGACTCTCAACAAAACCTTTACCGTCAAGAATCTTGGTACAGCAGTTTTAAACCTTAGCAACCTGACTTTACCAACCGGATTTAGCATTGTCGGAAATTTACCTGCAACAGTTGCAGCAGGGGGTACAACTAACCTGCAAGTTCAAGTAGATACAACCACAGCAGGAAATAAAACAGGTACGCTGCAATTTGTCAATGATGATAGCGATGAAAATCCCTTTGATTTCCCGATTTCAGCATCAGTCACAGCAACAGCAACTCCAGAAATCCAAGTATTAGACGGAACAACAGATATTGCTGATGGTACCACAAGTACGATCGACTTTGGCAGTGCATTAATTGGCGGAACTCTCAACAAAACCTTTACCGTGAAAAATCTCGGTACAGCAGTTTTAAACCTCAGCAACCTGACTTTACCAACCGGATTTAGCTTAGTCGGAAATTTACCTGCAACAGTTGCAGCAGGGGGTACAACTAACCTGCAAGTTCAAGTAGATACAACCACAGCAGGAAATAAAACAGGTACGCTGCAATTTGTCAATGATGATAGCGATGAAAATCCCTTTGATTTCGCGATTTCAGCATCAGTCACAGCTACACCATTACCGGAAATCCAAGTATTAGACGGAACAACGGATATTGCTGATGGTAGTACAAGTACGATCGACTTTGGCAGTGCATTAATTGGCGGAACTCTCAACAAAACCTTTACCGTCAAAAATCTTGGTACAGCAGCTTTAAACCTTAGCAACCTGACTTTACAAACCGGATTTAGCATTGTCGGAAATTTACCTGCAACTGTTGCAGCCGCTGGTAGTGCGACTTTGCAAGTTCAAGTAGATACAGCCACGGCAGGAAATAAAACAGGTACGTTGCAATTTGCCAATAACGACAGCGATGAAAATCCCTTTGATTTCCCGATTTCAGCATCAGTCACAGCAACAGCATTACCAGAAATCCAAGTATTAGACGGCACAACAGATATAGTTGATGGTACGATAAGTGATCTCGACTTTGGCAGTGCATTAATTGGCGGAACTCTCAACAAAACCTTTACCGTCAAAAATCTTGGTACAGCAGCTTTAAACCTTAGCAACCTGACTTTACCAACCGGATTTAGCATTGTCGGAAATTTACCTGCAACTGTTGCAGCCGCTGGTAGTGCGACTTTGCAAGTTCAAGTAGATACAGCCACGGCAGGAAATAAAACAGGTACGTTGCAATTTGCCAATAACGACAGCGATGAAAATCCCTTTGATTTCCCGATTTCAGCATCAGTCACAGCAACAGCATTACCAGAAATCCAAGTATTAGACGGCACAACAGATATAGTTGATGGTACGATAAGTGATCTCGACTTTGGCAGTGCATTAATTGGCGGCACTCTCAACAAAACCTTTACCGTCAAAAATCTCGGTACAGCAGCTTTAAACCTTAGCAACCTGACTTTACCAACCGGATTTAGCATTGTCGGAAATTTACCTGCAACTGTCGCCGCTGGCGGTACAACTAACCTGCAAGTTCAAGTAGATACAGCCACGGCAGGAAATAAAACAGGTACGTTGCAATTTGCCAATAACGACAGCGATGAAAATCCCTTTGATTTCCCGATTTCAGCATCAGTCACAGCAACAGCATTACCAGAAATCCAAGTATTAGACGGCACAACAGATATAGTTGATGGTACGATAAGTGATCTCGACTTTGGCAGTGCATTAATTGGCGGCACTCTCAACAAAACCTTTACCGTCAAAAATCTCGGTACAGCAGCTTTAAACCTCAGTCATCCTACCCTACCAACCGGATTTAGCATTGTAGGAAATTTACCTGAAACTCTCGCAGCAGGCGATACCACTAGCCTGCAAGTTCAAGTAGATACAGCCACAGCAGGAAATAAAACAGGGACGTTGCAATTTGTCAATAATGACAGCGATGAAAATCCCTTTGATTTCCCGATTTCAGCATCAGTCACAGCTACACCATTACCAGAAATCCAAGTCTTAGACGGTACAACGGATATTGCTGATGGTAGTACAAGTACGATCGACTTTGGTAGTGCATTAATTGGCGACACTCTCAACAAAACCTTTACCGTGAAAAATCTCGGTACAGCAGCTTTAAACCTCAGCAACCTGACTTTACCAACTGGATTTAGCTTAGTCGGAAATTTACCTGCAACTGTCGCCGCCGGCGCGAGTGCAAATGTGCAAGTTCAAGTAGATACAGCCACAGCCGGAAATAAAACAGGTACGTTGCAATTTGTCAATGATGATAATGATGAAAATCCCTTTGATTTCGCGATTTCAGCATCAGTCACAGCATCGGTACCAACCCCAACTCCTGCACCGATACCCACGCCAACGCCTGCACCGGTACCCACGCCAACACCTGCACCAGTACCCACGCCAACTTTTGCACCAGTAACAACCCCAACGCCTGCACCGGTACCCACGCCAACGCCTGCACCGGTACCCACGCCAACTCCTGCACCGGTACCCACGCCAACGCCTGTTAACCTTCCCGATGCAGACTGCATTTGCGACAAAATTGAGTATCCCAATCTCAACCAACCCAACCAACAAATTGATAACATTATCAATGGTGGTGTTCTGCTAATTGGGACTCCCAAAAATGACGCATATTTTGGCAGCAACAGTACCAATATCTTCGATGCTAAAGAAGGCAACGACAACCTGATTGGTGGCGAATTAAAGGATATCTTCAACAGCAATGAAGGCAATGACTTCATTGACGGCAATCAGGGAGACGATATCCTGTTTGGCGGCAAAGAAAACGACATCATTCTTGGTGGTTTTGGCGAAGATGTTATTTTCGGGAATCAGGGCAACGATTCAATTAACGGCAAAGAAGATAATGACTTAATCTTTGGCAATCAAGGCAATGATTTCATCGACGGTGGCAAAGGAAACGATAATTTATTCGGCGGTAAAGCAAACGATTTCATTCTCGGCGGTGAAGGCAATGATACTCTCTACGGACAACTCGGAGATGATACTTTCTGCGGCGGTGCAGGAGATGACCTAGCTTATGGCGGTCAAGGCAATGATTTAATTGACGGCAGCTTGGGCAACGATTCGATTTATGGAGACCTAGGTAACGATACGCTTCTCGGTTGCGAAGGTAATGATATTTTGTTTGGAGGTTTAGGCAACGACAGCTTAAGTGGCGGTTTTGGCAATGACACATTTGTCATAGGATTTAATCAAGGATTTGATATTGTCTCTGATTTTGTCAAAGGTCAGGATCTCATCGGATTGTCGGGAGGTCTGAGTTTTGACCAGTTAGAAATTAGTCAGAACAATAACAGTGCGCTGATTAAATTCAAGGGAAGTGGAGAAGTATTTGCTTCGTTAACTGGAGTCAACGCCACCCTAATTGGTGTTAGCGATTTCCGAATAGTCTGAACCTAAAATAACGCAGATGAATATGATTTCATCTGCGTTTATATCTCTTGATGCTGAAAAAATAGAAGAGGCAAAAATAAGCTCATTCCGTCTCAAGTCTTTCTATTAATTCTGCCTTGTGCCTTCTACTTTCTGCCCGCCGCTGGCTAATTGCCCGATCGCCTTCAGCGCAATACTGGGATGAAAAAGTACAGCCGGGGGCTTAATCATGTGCACAACTTCCAAAAATGCTTGGCAAACTTTAGCATCATCTACAAGCGCTTTTAACACCAACTCCATGTACTCAATAATCAGCCGCGTACCCAAATTTGGTTTCGCACCTGTACTCCCCCGATAGCGGGAATCCTGACTGATAGCAAACGTCCAAGGGATAGTATGTAATTTTGCTAGTTTTTGTTGAAATTGTCGCGCCAAGCCTCTTAAATCGCCTTCTTGATACCGCTCTCTTTGCTTTTGCAAACATTCATCTAGCATCTGAGCATCTAGTGCAGCAACCGTCATTCCCTGTCCGTATATCGGGTTAAAAGCGCAAACTGCATGACCGATAATTATTAAGTTTTCAGGGTAACGACGGAGGCGCTCGTAGTGGCGCAAACGGTTTTCTGTACCTCGATAACTATAAACCGGTGTTATTGCTTCTGCGGCTTTAATTGCATCATAAATTGTCGGGGTTGGCAAAGTGCGGGCAAATTCTAGAAAACCTGCTTCGTCTGCGGGGGGATAATCGCGATCGCCCCCGAAGAGAGTCACCACCCAGCGATTGCCTTCGATCGGAAAAATTCCACCGCCACGGGTGCGAAAGGGCGGTGCGGTTGACATAAATACTGGCGCAGTGTCTGACAATTTACCGCTGCATTTATAGATGCGGCTGGCATAGCCGACAAAAGCATTGATAGTGGTTTCTAGCGGAGGTTCATAGCCCAAACTTTTCAACCATTGAGGTGTTTTGGAAACTTTGCCACCAGCATCGACTACTAAATCTGCATACAAATTCTCTGCATGGATGTTACCAGGGTTGTGGCGATCGCGAAAACGCACCGAGACGCCAGCAACTTCCGTGCGTGAGGCATTCGCCAGCAACCCCGTTACTGTGCCTCCTTCGAGGAAATGCACGTTCGTATTTTCAGCCAACCTGCGGCGAACTTGGCAATCGAGTAAATCCCGACTGAACATAATTAAATCATTTAGATCCGGGCTAAAGTGCGGGGTCCAACCCGCCGGACTAAACCACCCTATCGACCTCGGGTCTAAACTAGGAGCACCAGCAGCTACCAGTTCGTTTTCCAAGCCGGGAAAAAACTCTTCTAGGATGATTTTTCCCCGATTTAAAAGGATGTGAAGATGACGGGATTGAGGAATACCGGGGCGAGGTGCGGGTTTTTCTGGAAAAAAATCTCGTTCAATAATACTTACTCGGTCGAAGTGTTTTGCTAATACTCTAGATGCCAACAGTCCTGCTAAACTGCCGCCAATAATAATTGCATGACTTTCTCGCTGCACTATCGAATCCCTTCAAAGCTAATTTGCTATGGCATTGGTAGATGAATTGTGAACAATTTGTCTGGGTTCCTGTACCAACTCTTAATATCGATCGACCAAATATTTTCCTCTGCCATTATTTTAATCCGACTTACCATTACTACCATCTATCTCGGATGCGCCGCAGCGCACCTTACTCATACCTGAGAACTAACAACTTCACAATTGCCAATTTACATAGCACAAATATTCCTAAAGTGACAGCCGGCCGCAGACATATTTCTACACTTCCAACTGTAGGGGGATGCTTTAGCTCGTCAATAAGGCGATGCTTGCCATTGGGGGCATGAGTCTAAAACTATACATTGGTTAACTTGCGCCAATGAGCGCGCGCACCCACTCCTTAACGAGGAATATACTATGTATCAAAATTTGCCAATAAATCCACAACTGTATAACATCGGGTTCTGGCTGGCCCAAGTGCCAGTAGAGCAGACTACTACAAACACAGCAGAAGACGCAGCACTCCTCTATTCCGGGCCGCAATTTTTTATCGCCTTGATAGCTGGAGTGGTACTCGCCTGCGCTTTCCAACTATTGCTAACAAATTTATCAGTAGCCGCGGGCCTTTCGTACATGGGACAATCCCACGACGACGACCACCACTCGGATAGTGGCAGCTCCCCAGTCCGCCACATCGGCCGAAAAGTAGGCACTTGGACGCTGATTACCGTCACCATCGCCCTATTCTTTGCTTGCTTGCTAGCAGTTAAGCTCAGCTTGATTAGCAGTCCTGGTTTAGGTGCGATCGTCGGTTTAGTCGTGTGGGCCACCTATTTCTCAATGCTTGTTTGGGTGAGTTCCACCACCGTCGGTTCCCTGATAGGTTCCGTCGTCAACACCGCCACATCAGGGTTTCAAGCCATTGTCGGCACCGCAGCCTCGGCCATCGGCGCCAAAGCAGCCAGCAACCAAGTAGTCGCCACCGCCAAAGCAGCAGCAGCAGCAGTGGGCCATGAACTGGGTAGCGCGATCGACCCCACAAGCTTGCGCGAAAACGTTGAAGACTACATCCAAAGCCTCAAACCGCCAGAATTAGACATCAAAGGGATGCGTAGCGAGTTTGAAAAATTGCTTAATGATCCGCAACTAAAAACCATTGCAGCCGAAAATTTGCCGAATCTCGATCGGCAAACTCTCGTAGATTTAGTAAGTTCGCGATCGGACTTATCAAAACGCGACGTAAACCGGATTGTAGACCAACTTCAAGATGCTTGGAAACAAGTAGGAAAACAAGGGCAGCAATCAGACGGCATCGCTCAATTAGTAGACTATCTCAAATCTGCAAAATCGGGAGATTTGGTCTCAGATAAATTGGCAAGTAGGGTAGAAAAAGCCCTCAGCAATCTGGGCGGTCAAAATTCTGGACAAAGCCCGACCATGATGTCCCAAGCAACGACAATGGCAGTCAATGCTTTAATGGGAATAGTATTGGGTCGCACGGATATTTCTGACTTGGATGTTGAAAAAGTAGTCGGTCAGCTCAAAGAAGCTAAAGACAAAGTTACCCAGCAAACTGATAAAATTACCGCTCAAGTCAAAGGCGAACCTGTAACTTACAGCCCAATTCGTGCCGACGTAGAAAACTACCTACTCAACACTTATTCGTGGCAGATGAACCCCCAAGCCATCGAGCGCGAATTTCGGGACGTTCTCTACGATCCTACAGCAGACCCCGGAACTGTGCGCCGCGAATTAGAAAAACTAAAACAGTCTAATTTTGCCGAAATCCTGGCTAGTAGAGGTGTTTTTACCCAAGACAAAATTAAACAAATTTCCCAGGAATTAGAAGCAATTAGACAGCGCGTTTTACAAACCGTGATCTTTGCCGAGGAGCAAGAAAAGTCTCGCGATTTGCAGTGGCGGCTAGAAACTTATTTGAAGCTGACTCCGAAAGAGGAACTGACAGCAGCAGGTATCGGCAGCGATTTCAAAAAAATCTTAGAGGATTCCGACGCTAGTTACGAACAGTTGCGCGATCGGCTTTCTCCTTACACCCGCGACAGTTTCGTGCAAATTCTCAGAGGCCGCGAAAACTTCGGATTCCAGGAAGTAGAACAGATTGTTCAAGAGTTGGAAAGGACGCGAGAGGTAGTTTTAGCAGATGCTAACGGTCTGCAAGAAGCAGCGCAAGCCCGACTAGACAACCAGTGGCAAAGAGTACAAGAATACTTGAAGTCTACGGGCAAAGAAGAACTCAATCCAGAAGGCATCAAGCGCGATTTGAAAACGCTGCTGGACAACCCGGAAGCGGGAATGTGGGCCCTGAGAGCTAGAGCTTCTAAGTTCGATCGCCAAACGTTGGTAAAATTGCTATCTCAGCGGAAAGACCTCAGCGAAGACCAAGTAAATCAGCTTCTCGACAGCACCGAAGAAACTTGGCACGGCGTGCTGCATGCACCGCAAAAGTTGGCCGAAAAAGCTAAGGATCAGTACGACAATACCACCACCGCCCTTGCAGATTACCTTCGCAATACTGGCAAATCAGAACTCAATCCTGAAGGGATTAAGCGGGATTTGACAAAACTCCTGGAAAATCCCAAAGAAGGAGCTTTAGCACTGCGCGGCCGTCTGTCTCAAGTCGATCGCGATACTTTGGTAAAACTGCTTTCTCAGAGACAAGATTTGAGCGAGGAACAAGTCAATCAAATTATCGACCAAGTGCAGGAAACTCTCGGCTCGATTGTGAAAGCACCGCGCCGTTTGGCAAAACGGGTGCAAAGCCAAGTGCACGATTTTCAGAGTGTTTTAGAAGATTATTTGCGTAATACGGGCAAGGATGAATTAAATCCCGAAGCCATCAAGCGCGACTTGCAACTGCTGCTGCATGACCCGAAAGTCGGCGCTTACAGTTTGGGCGAGCGCTTGTCACACATTGATCGAGCTACAGTTGTTTCTCTGCTGTCTCAGCGGCCGGATATTTCTGAAGCAGAAGCCAATCGCATTGTCGATGGAATTTTGTCGGTGCGTGACGAGTTCGCAATGCAAATTCAGAAAATACAGGAGGGTATTCAGTCGGTAATTGACGGGATTCTCGGGAAAATTCGGGATTACCTCAATTCGCTCGATCGCCCTGAACTCAACTACGAAGGCATTACGCGGGACGTGCGGAAGTTATTTGACGATCCGCAAGCCGGATTTGACGCTTTGCGCGATCGGCTGGGTCATTTCAACCGCGATACTTTAGTAGCATTAATGAGTTCCCGCGAGGACATTTCCGAAGCAGATGCCAACCGCTTGATCGACCAAATTGAAAGAAGCCGCAACACCGTATTGCAAAGAGCAGAACGCTTGCAGCAAGAGGCACAGCTTCGCCTCGAAAGCATCAAACTGCAAGCCGAAAAACAAGCCGAAGAAACCCGGAAAGCAGCAGAAGTTGCCTCTTGGTGGCTGTTTTTCACGGCTCTTTCCTCGGCCGCTGCTGCTGCTGGCGCCGGTGCTTTAGCCGTCATCCGATAAAAAAGACTTTAGTTGCGATCGGATTGCCGATAGTGCCTGATATGAGTTTCTACTGATATCAGGCACTAATGTTAGTAAAGGATTTGAACGGGGATTGAGAACGGGTGTATTTAGCTTTTTGGTAGTGTTTAAGGTTATTGGTAAGCCCGCTACTATCGGTTTTTTGAAGATGGTAAAAACCGTGAAGTTATAGATCTTAATTAGCAGTTTTGATTCATTCAAAATAGATAAGTTAAAATCTTAATTTTGGGATTTCCTGATTTTCTATTTTATTTGCAAATGTAAACGAAAAGTCTGTGGATATTAATTACCTCTGCTAGAGCAAATTTTTTCAGTTATGAACGTGGTTCAGGCTTCGACGCTGGATTGGCTTTTCGCTTCATTCCATAACTCCTGCAAGGATTGCTAGAGAACGACAAAAATCAAAAAAGCTGCTGGAATGAGAACCTTTTTGCGCGCAAAACTCGACGCGCCAGTCCGCTGTCGGCTCAATATTTTTTAGGTACAATAATAGTTAGGGTTCTCAACCCAGCACGCCTGTTATCCCAACCGCCCGCCTCCCTGGCTGCGTCAGTATCAAACGCGAACTGTTTTGAGTTTGATCGGCGGTTAATTTTGAAGATGCCGCCGATCGTCAGGTTATAACTTGTAGGTCATAGGTTGTGCATAATATGGAACTAAAGCTGTGAAAATACTACACTGACTGTGGGGGGCAACATACCGGATACCTTGGAACTACCAAGGGCTTTGCCAAGTCAGCCCAGAAAAGTCCAAACACGCAGGCCCTGCGATCGCCAATGCTAAACAACCTACGTCTCAAACCTCTCCTGGCTAGTTGCCTAGTAGCACCGTGAGGAGGGCGACGCCATGCAACTCCGAAAAAAAACACTATTAATCATCGGTGCAGCGCTGATCAGCCTGATTGTGGTTCTCTATGCCACTGCATCAACTATTTTGCTGCATGATTTTCACAACCTGGAGGCACAGTACGTCCGCCAGGATGTCGCACGGGCTTTGGACGCATTAGATGATGACTTGTCGAATTTAGACACCAGCGCCCAAGATTACGCCGAGTGGGACGATACTTACTCTTTCGTCCAAACACGGAACGAAAATTTTGTCAAGTCAAATTTCGTCGATTCGACATTTATTTACTTGAGACTAAACTTCTTGGTACTGCTGGACTCCAACGGTAAGACGATCTTCAGCAAAGGTTTCGACCTTAAATCCCAAACCGAAATCCCGATTCCCGACAGCTTAAAACAGCACTTGACCGAGGCGCTACTAGACTCATCGACAGTCGATGGCGATCGTCCCGCCGCCAAAACAGGCGTTCTCACCCTGCCAGAAGCCAGGCTGCTGATTGCCGCCAAGCCCATCTTCAACAGCAACGCCCAAGGCCCGTCGCGGGGGACGCTGATCTTGGGACGCTACCTCGACAGCAGCGAAATAGGTTTGCTTTCAGAACTGACTCACCTGTCAGTGGATTTTAGATTGCCGAGCTTAGATTTTAAAGTGGGAGCCGCGAACTACTTCGGGCACAGCGCCAAGGCGCTGGCTCGATCGAGGCAGGAGTTGGAAAATGTCAAACTCAAAATTTCCAACCTCAAATCAGTAGAAATTTTAGTCGAGCCACTCAGCGACACCTTAGTCGCAGGATACGCCCTGATTCGCGACATCCACGGCAACCTAGCGCTGCTGCTGCGAGTAGAAACAGATCGCATCATCTACGGCCAAGGTCAGGCCACCTTGGAGCTGTTTACCTTATCAATACTGGCAGTAGGTTTAATATTTAGCGCCATCACCCTGCTGTTGCTAGAAAAATTAGTCTTGGCGAGATTGGCTTCCTTGAGCACCAGCGTCAGCAACATCGCAGCCAACGGCGATCCAAGCTTGAGAGTTCCTATGGCCGGAGAAGATGAACTCGCAAGCTTGGCCGACGCCATCAACCGAATGCTAGAAGCATTGGGCAATTCTCAAGTCGAACGTAATGAAAGCGAAGACCGCTATCGGTTGATGGCCGAAAACTCAACCGACATGATCACCAGACACGACCCCACAGGCGTGTTTGTTTACGTCTCGCCCGCCAGCAGGGCTTTGCTGGGATACGAACCTTCGGAACTCATCGGCCGCGTCCCCAAGGATTATTTTCACCCCGACGATTTAGAAACCATTGCCAAAGCTCACTGGAAAGTCCTGGCGCTCCCAGTTACTTACACCGTCAGCTACCGCATCCGCCGCAAAGACGGCAAATACATTTGGTTTGAAACCACCGGCCGCACGATCAGTGATCCCCAAACCGGCGAAGTCCAAGAAATTATCGGCATTTCCCGCGACATCAGCGTGCGGAAGCAAACAGAACAAGAACTGCGAGAAAGCGAAGCTGCAATCAAAGCTTTGTACCAAGTGACTTCGGCTCCCCGTACAGACCCGCTCAACCACCTCTCTACCTTTGATTTGCGCCTCCAAGAACTGCTGGGAATGGGATGTCGGCATTTAGGCCTGGCGGTGGGAATTTTGTCCTGCATTCAAGGCGACAACTATCAAATAATGGCTGTTGAGTGTCCCGACGGGTCGATCGTCAAAGACCAAATCTATGATCTGGAAAAAACTTTCTGCGTCGCTACGGCAATGGCAAAAGAACCGATTTACTTTGAGTCGGTGCGATTTTCGGGTTTTTCCTTCAACACGCACGATCGAGCCTTCCCAATCGAAGCTTACATGGGCATTCCCGTCACTGTGGCAGGTGAAGTTTACGGAACTCTGTGCTTCTTTTCTCCGACTCCTGTGACAGAACCGTTCCGAGCTGTAGACAGAGAGTTGATGAAACTGATGGCTCAGTGGGTGGGAAGCGAACTCGAACGCCAGCAAACCGACGTAGATTTGGCAAAAGCTCGCGATCAAGCACTGGCGGCTACTAGAGCCAAAAGCGAATTTTTAGCCACCATGAGCCACGAAATTCGCACTCCGATGAATGGAGTCATCGGCATGACCGGTTTGCTGCTGGATACCCCCTTAACTCGCGAACAGCGCGATTTTGTAGAAACTATCCGTAGCAGCGGCGATGCCTTGCTGACGCTGATCAACGATATTCTAGATTTCTCGAAAATTGAGTCGGGCAAATTGGACTTGGAGGAACATCCGTTTGACATCCGCACTTGCATTGAGGAATCTTTAGACTTGGTAGCTGCCAAGGCGGCAGAAAAAAAACTGGAAGTGGGTTACTTGATCGATCGTACAGTACCGGCAACGGCGATCGGCGATAGCACCCGCTTGAGGCAAATTTTAATCAACTTGCTCAGTAATGCGGTTAAATTTACCGACGCTGGAGAAGTGGTGGTTTCGGTGACTGCCAAAAAGATTTCAGTGCCGGCGGCTAAGGCTAAAGAACCGCCATTAATTGCTGGCGAACCGGTAGCAATTAACCCAGCATACGAAATACATTTTGCGGTCAAAGATACCGGTATTGGCATTCCGAGCGATCGCATGGATCGGCTATTTAAATCTTTCAGCCAGGTTGATTCTTCAACGAGCCGGCAGTACGGCGGTACCGGATTGGGTTTGGCAATTAGCAAGCGTTTAGCCGAAATGATGGGCGGCCGGATGTGGGTGGAAAGTATGGGTAGTGTCGCGGGCAATCCTCCGGCCCATTTTAGATCATCGGCAGTTTTTGATTTGGGATGGGCAGAATCTTGCGAAATTGCCGAAAAATATGGCTATGGCAAATCTGTACTCAGCAACAAGCCGAGCGGTCAAAATACGAAATCCGTTGGCTCTACTTTTTATTTTAGTACGATCGTTTCTGGCTGCAAGAATTCCTTACCAGTTAACTTGAGCAATTCTCAACCTGAATTAAGTGGTAAGCGAGTCTTAATTGTCGATGACAATGCTACCAACCGCAGAATTTTGACTCTCCAAGCTCAGTCTTGGGGAATGGTGGCTAGGGCTTCAGCTTCGGCTCGTTTGGCTTTAGATTGGCTGGCTGCTAAAGAGATGTTTGACTTGGCAGTTTTGGATATGCAAATGCCGGAAATGGACGGGTTAGCTTTAGCGGAGCAAATTCGCAGATATCCTGATTGCGAAAGGTTGCCGTTAGTGATGCTAACTTCGATCGGCCGGCAAGAAATTCACCCCCCTGCTATGGAGATGGATTTTGCTGCTTTTTTGAATAAACCCATCAAACAATCTCAGCTTTACAATGTTTTAATCAATATTTTTGGAGAACAGACAACGGAATTTAAAGGGCAGCGCACTAGCGGGGCTTTCTTGCAAAGCATACCCGTGCTGGCAGAGAACTTACCCCTGCGGATTCTGTTGGCTGACGATCATTTGGTGAATCAGAAGGTGGCTTTGCAAATTTTACAGCGGATGGGGTATCGCGCGGATGTGGCGGGAAACGGTATCGAAGTACTCGAAGCTTTGCGCCGCCAGCCTTACGATGTGGTGCTGATGGATGTGCAAATGCCGGAAATGGACGGACTGGAAACTACCCGCCACATCCGCGAGCAATTTTCAGCAGATTTAACTTTAGAAAATCCCACGGGAGAATCAGAAGTTTCAGTAACAAATGAGCAATCTAATAATCTAGACTCGACCCAAAATCCCACGGGAAAATCAGAAGTTTCCGCAAATGATGAGCAATCTAATAATCGAAAATCCCGAATCCAAAATCCAAAATTGACTGATGAGGAATCTAACAATCGAAAATCGAAAATCGAAAATCGAAAATCGACGAGGCCTTGGATCGTGGCGATGACGGCAAATGCGATGCAGGGCGATCGCGAAGAGTGTATGGCTGCGGGGATGGACGACTATTTGAGCAAGCCGATCGCAATTGAGCAGTTGGTGCGAGCTTTGATCGCGTGTAAATCTCGCTCTAACTCTGCATTTGATCGTCTGCAGCCGATTGTTTGTTTGGATGCCCAGGCGGAACAGATCGAAGGAACGAGTGAATTACAAGTGCGATCGAATGTGGCTGTTGCGGGAAATCCACAACTGACAATTACCAATTCGCCGGCAGTCGTTGATTGGGGTGCATCAAATCTCGATCGGGCTTTGTCACATAGCCACGATTCCCTGAGTGCCAAGATTATAGAGGGACTGCGAGAAGTGGAAGCTTTGGACGAGGTGATCGAGATTTACCTCGAAACAGCTCCCGAACTGCTGCGAGGCATCTCTATGGCTCTGTCCAACGCCGATCCGCTGGCTTTGCGGCGATCGGCTCACTCTTTGAAATCGATTAGCGGTACTCTCGGTGCTTTTCGCTTGTTTGAGCTGTGCGAGGAACTCGAAATCATGGGCCGCATGGGAACAAATGCTAACCAGCCTTTACCCGATCCGGCCTGCGCGCTTTTAGAACAGGTTGAGGCAGAGTATCAAAGAGTCGAAACAGCGTTAAAAATAGAAATGCAGTACAGCGAAACAAGGACAGAATAATTAACAAGTCATAACTAACTATTGTTCGTGGGTGGGGGAGGGTTTTTGATATGGTTGGTTTTAGGCCTAGGCATTGATGGTTGGTGAAACCCTCCCTAGGATTACAAGCTGTAGCGATCCGCTAAATCTCTGGCTGCTTGTCGGTGTTTTTCTACCAAACTCGGCGGGGAAAGCACTTGCGCGCTATCCATATATCTGTTCACCCACAGACTGAATTCGTTCAAGGAGCGATCGGGCAAATCGATCTGATAATCCACATAAACCACTTTGCCAAAACTATCCCTCGGACCTTCTTTAATCTTTTGTCGCGGATGCCGCCGATCGCCCTCTAAAATAAATCCAACTACTTTCTCAAAAAACCGCACCTTCACTTTTTCTAACTTCAGCGTACCCTGCAATTCGGCCTGCTGTTGCTCTGGATTGCCCAAGAACAGCCCCCAGCCGTTTTTTAACAACTTTTGAGCTATTTTCAAACGTTGTTCCTGTACTGCCAAACCGCGCCCTTCTACATCGATAATTTCGCAGCAGTCAGTAAAGCGATTCACCCGTTCTACGCTTAAGTGTCCGTTTTCGCAATCTTCGCAAATCATGTACCAAGCGATATCGTGATAGATCAGTTGCAGGGGCCAGATGCGCCGGAAACCGACTTGGCCTTTACCGTAATAATCGCTTTGACGGTAAAGTTCGATCGCCTGGCCTCGAACAATTGCTGTTTCTACGATGTCTAGTTTGTGAAATAGGGTATTCCGATATTCTTGGCGATCGAGCATTTCTACAGGATCGGTGTAAATAATCGCACGATTTAGGTGTTCGCGCACCGGATAAAACAACTGACCTTTGAGTTCGATATCTAGTCCGCGCAACAGTTTAGTGAGTTTTTCACAAATTTGGCGGGCTTGGGGATTTCCCTGATATTTGGCTTGAGATGCTATTGCTTGAAATGCGAATAGTAGTTCTTCGCGATTCATTGCGCCGGTGCCGAGATAGTAGCCGAAGCGATACATTCGTTTGTCCAGGATTCCGTAGCGGCGCAAAGTTTCTAAGTCTTTGCGAATTGTGGGAGTTGCGGGATAGTTTTCGGGAAATTCGATGCTGAATTCGGCGGCCATTTTCTGCAATTGAGATTGCACTTCTAGCAAAGCATCGTGATATTTACTGTCGGATGTTTCGGTGTCCGAGTGTCCGATTCCGGGATGGTTTACTAATGTGGCGATTAGAAGCATGATGCGATCGAACGTTAGTTTGTCGGCGTAGGGGTGAGGGGTTGGTTTTTTGGCCATGATGGGTGGATGCGGGTAAGTTGCTGAAAAGTCAAGTAAAAGACAATATTCACATAAAAATATATAAATGTCTGAAAGCCCTTATTTCGATAGCTTTAGGTTGTGAAAAAAGTTTGATAAATATTGTGAATCTGAAGACATGAAGCTGGCTCGGCTGATATATTGAGTTGAGTAGAACTTAAGCAGTTAGGCTACTTGGGACACTACCAGCAGCATTCAGGTGGGCATTGACCGCCTTAAAATTGAATTTATGTCTGCATACACTGCGATCGCCTTTGCACCCGTTCAAGGCTTTATCGAGAAATCCCGCAAACTCCGAGATTTGTATGGGGCCTCGCTGATTTTATCTTTTTTGAGTTTTAAGCTCGTACAAAAAGCAGAGTCTTTAGGACTTAACGTGATTTCCCCTGGATTGCCTACTATACAAGAAGGAATGCCAAACCGAATTCTCATTAAGGGAAAATTTGAGCGCAATGACGTCCAAAATACTCTCTTAAAAGAATGGCAAGAAATCTTAAAGGTTTGTCGCGAGTGGATAGAAGACAATCTTGATATCCCAAAAGACCAATATTACTGGTCGCAAACAGAAGATAAAAAAGGCAGACAAAAAGGAGAGTGGGAACGGTGGGGAAGCTATACCTGGGAAATTTTTTGGGGCTACGGTGAATCTGACAAAGAAGCCATCAAAAAGGCAATGGATGACTTGGAGACTCGCAAGCTAAAGCGAGATTGGACAGCTATCAACTGGATGGGTGAAAGTTCGAGTCTGACTGGGACAGATGCGATCGCATGGCATCAACTAGGTAAAGAGTCAAAAGAACCAGGGCGATCGCTCAAGGAAACTGAGCAACGACAACTCAAACAATTCTATCATCGCCTCGCTTGGATTTTGGACGATCCTTACTCTCGAAATCATCTAGCTAGACAGCGAACGAAAGAGTCCATTCCCTCAGATGAAAAACTGGAAAAATACTTTCAGGAAGACAGCAGCGGCAAGTTTATTGCTGCGGGCGAAAAGTTAAGTATTCCAGAACTGGTGAAGCGTTTAGTAACTCTACCCAAGCTTGCTAAAAAAATTGGCATGGAAGAATTGGATGAAGGCTTCAAGGATATTTTCCGAGACGCCGGATATTGGACAGGCTGGTTTATGGGCGATGGCGACCAGGTTGGAGATAAGCTTAAAGAACTTGCCACGCGCCCTGAAAATGATGAAAATAAACAAGAAGATGACCTCAAAAGCTTCACTGAGTTAATGAGGAATTGGGGAAAAGATTTTCAGAATAAAAAAGATTTATTTCCTGAAGGTAAGGGGCGTGTCATCTATGCTGGTGGCGATGACTTTCTCGGAGTGCTTTACAGTGAGAAAACTGATAGACAAGAAAAGCCTGAGAAAGTGAAACCGATAGAGGCTTTGAATTGGTTGTTAACGCTAGAAGACCACTGGAAAGATCATCAAAACACTATTAAGCAGGAATTTAATCTTGATTTTACCTATAGTGTAGGTTTTGTTTGGGCGGGGCATCAGGTTCCACAGCGAGATATTTTGCAACACTGTCGGGAGGCGGAAAAACGGGCAAAAAGTTTGGGGCGCGATCGCGTTACACTTCGAGTAGTTTTTAACAGCGGTCAATTTGTGCAGTGGACTTGTCCTTGGGACTATATTCATGTGTTGAGGAATTATCACGATCGAGATGGTAAAACTTGGGGGGAAAAACCCAACTGGACTCACATCTACAACGATTGGGCGCAACTAAAAGCACGCCATGCAATTCGACTTCAAGAAATGGAAGAGCTTTCTATCAACAAGGAACTAGCTCTTGCTCTATTCAATTTATATTTCGATAACGCCGGAGAGCAGTTTAAGCAAGAAAGGAAATGGATCGATTTGGCAGGGGATAACTCTGACTCTGCGATCGTGAATTGGATCGATGACCTTGTTCAAGTGGGATGGCAGCTATGTCGAAATTCCAATATTTAATTACGGTTTCCCCTTTGGGATTCATGTATGGCAGTGCGGGAGCTTTTCTGTCTCCAGAGAATCTAGTCGGGCGATCGGGTAGTAAGTTTCCACCGGATAGCGCCGCGATCGCGGGACTGTTTTTGAATGCCAATCGCGAACAGAAGTTTGCTTCTCACCAAGAGCTTAGAGATAACCTCGTAATTTCAGGCCCTTTTTGGGCAAAACAGGATACACCTAAACAATTCTACGTGCCGATTCCCTGGCATCAAGTAATTGCTGAAAAAGAGGATGATGAATGGGTTTTTGTGAAAAAGAAATCTGATGAACCAGGGATTGTTCAAGCAGATGAGGATAAATGGTGTCTGGGTCAGCATCAGTGGGAGCGCCAGAACAAAGATTTGAAACCAGAATATAGTTGGCAGTCGATTGATGCCTGGAATTTACCCGCCGAAGAACTGCGAGAAAGAAAAGCGATCGCCAAAGCACCGTGGGAATTTGTCTCGTTTCTGCATCCCAAAATCAAGGCCCAGGAGCGTCACGTGGTAGAAAAGAACGGACTTTTCTTAGAAAGCGCCGTGCAGATTCCTGAAGATTACTGCTTAGTATATCTCTCTAACTATGAAATACCTAATGGGTGGTATCGATTGGGCGGTGAAGGGCATCTGGTGGAAATTGAAAGTCACTTTCTCTCAGAAAAACACAAAATCAATCGATTACTTAACCCTAAAAATAAAATTCAACAAGCCTTTGCTCTGATTACACCTGGAGTCTGGGGGTCGAATAAATTATCCTACCGTTACCCTCACCATCCCAGTTTTCCTCGGCAAGGACTCAAAATGTTGACCGATAAACCAGTGCCCTACCGCTATCGCATCGGTCATTCCAGGAAAGAGGAAGAAACAGAAGGTGAGGGCTCGCGCTACGATTCCAAGAAAACCGGGCGACTGGGCCGGGGACGCTACGCCGTTCCAGCAGGAAGCGTTTATGTTTTCAAACATCCCCTCGAACTTACTTGGTGGGATTTCCCTGATGAGTGGTTCCCAAAAGAAGGATTTCACCTCAAACATTTGGGGTGTGGTTTGTGTTTACCCATTGATATTCAAGGATTACCGCAATGTACCGCAAAGCTTACGGAGTAATTGAAACCCTTGCACCTGTCCATGTTGGGGCAACCGCAGGGGAAGAAACTGGCAATCTCAACCTGATTTTTCGCGATCAGTTTACGCAAACAGGGATTATTCCAGGCAGTTCTATTCGGGGACGGTTTCGCGCAGATTTAAGAGATAGGGAACCGGGCGAAGAACAACTATGGTACGGACATGAAGCCGTTGATGGTCGTTCTGATGGCGGGACAACCGAAGCACTTGTGAAGTTTGAATATGCTTCACTGGTTTGGTTCCCCGTGTTCTGTCCTGGCCAGCCTGTAGTTTGGGTAAGTTGCCCTCTACTGTTGAAACGGTTTAAACGCATTGCAGGCGTGACAGCAGATATTCCTGAACCTTACACGGCACAGAAAGGTTTACAGGGTCGGCCAATGAAAGACCGAGGCAAAATTCTCTTTTTCAATCTAGGGTTTCTTGAAATTGAGCATGAGGAGGATTTATCAGCTTGGATTCCCGCGGGGACGACAGATTTAGATGCTAATAAGTTAGTTGTGGTTCACGATAACGATATTGCGATGCTGCACGATATGGCACTGTATCGCCAGAGTCGCGTCAAATTGGGATCGAAAGAAAAACCCAACGAAAAAAAAGTTGATGGTGGTGCTTTTTTCAATACTGAAGCTTTGCCAGAAGGAAGTATTTTAGTATTTCCGATCGCGTTGAAGCAAACCGATTGGAAACCCTTTGGCGAAAATGAGAATTCATCAGAGTTATATTTCGGTGGTTTGGAATCAATTGGTTTTGGTCGTTGTCTTGTATCGCTTTCAGGAGATTATCAGTAATGGGTTGGAAATCTTACGAACTCGATCGCGCTGCTCAAAAGCTAGTGCTCAACGCACGGGAGCGCGATCCAAAATCCCTCAATCAGTCCCATAATATGCGAATGGCTGTAGCTTATGGGTTAGAGCGCTTTTGGGGCGAACACTTGCGACTTAAAGGTAAAGAAGAAAACAAATCAATTTTCTGGAAAGAAACTTGGGATGCTCTAGAAACAATCATGGAGAAGGGAGGGGTGACGATTCCCAACGAGCCTTTACATCCTGATAGTAATGGCAAGATTCCGACTAGAGAAATTCAGGCGATGTCTGAAAGTCTCTGGGCATTGCCTGTGGAAGATCAGCGAGTGGCGATCGCAGTTTTGACTCAATTATGCGATTGTCTTGTGTGGTGGACGCAACGCTATAAAGTTCGGGAGGGCCGTCAATGAAATTGATTCCTAATGCACACAAAAAGATTCCCATGATGTTTCGGGCACAGGTGCAAGGGCGATCGCAACTGCAATATCTCGATCCTGACAAGAAAAGGGCAGGCGAACCACAAGATGTTGAAAGGTGGGCAGATGAATGGACTGACAAAGCTGAGTTTATTTCTGCGGAAGATGCACAAGACGTACAGACTGAGACCTACGGAGCAAAATCTTATCAAATCTCTTGGCGGTTTCTCACCAATGGCGGGCAAGATGATGGAATGCTTCGTCCTGTAATCGGTGCTTCAGGGATGCCCTTTTATCCTGGTAGCAGTATGAAAGGAGCGTTTCGCCAAGCTTGCGAACAAGCGGAAAAAGCAGGTGATATACCACTAGGAACCTGTAATAATTATTGTGGCGATGAGTCTGAAATTACACCAGGTATTTTGCGCTTTCAGGGCGCTTATCCTACTAATGATTGGACACAAGGGTTACTAGACTTAGTTCATCCTCAACAGGGTTGGCAAGTTATGACTCGCGATACTGATGAGAAACCAAGAGGCGAGAGTGCATACGCTCAAGTTTCTCTTTACCAGCCGACCCTAAGATTTGCTATCTCCTGTTCTCAACCGCTATCATGCGATCGGTGGCAGCAAATTTGGCAAATTTGGGAAGCAGCCATCGCCGCGGGATTAGGTTCAAAAGTCTCTACAGGTTACGGACAAATTACCAAAACTTCTCACCCGATTGTTTATCGGGCAAAACTCAAAGGACAAGGACAAGCTGCTAAACGGATTGATGGTACCGGAGAGTTTCGTCCTAACATTTTTCGAGCTGCACTGCGCGGTCATGCCTTAAGGATTTTTGGTGGCCTAACAGATAGTAAAGCCGCAGAAGAATTAGTACAAAACTTGTTTGGAGGTATCCAGCAAAAAGAAGCAAACGTGGGGTTGCTTGGGTTCCAATTTCATGCTTCTAAATTAGAAGTAAAATCTTTTGGTTCTGGGAAGTATGCTCAACCTGCCTACGAAGTTGAGGGAGAACTGATTTGGTTTTTAGCTAAACCATTAGCTGACCCCGAACAAGAATCTCTTCTAAAAAAGTTGGTTGGCAAGTTAATGCAGTTTGCAATGGTTATGGGAGGATTTGGTAAATCATGGCGACGAGTGGATCACCGCAAATTTTTTGAAGAATATTACGAAAATAGCTACAAAGCATTGATTGGTTGTCACTGGCAATGGTTAGGAGAGAATACACAATCACGAAATGTGCAGGTTAGCCGATTAGAGAAGGTAGGTGAATTTTTAGAGATAGTCCGACAAATAGCTAGAGAGTGGATACAATCTCAAAACAAGCGGCTACGACAAACTGAATGGGCAAAAAATTGGCGAGAAGCTTGGCATCCAAGTAATGTTCAGGTTTGGGGTAGAATTGCAGACAATACTGATGAAAGTGCGGCCGTGCGCTGGTTTCACGAACCCTACCAACAAAAAATACCAGGCATTCAGCGAGAAGGATCAATTTATCCATCATCTGTAATAGGAAAAATTGGGCAAATTAGTCTGATCTGGCATCGACTTTACCCTTTAATCGTTGTTAAAAATAATCCCGAAAATCCGAGAAAGCCGATTATTAAACCAACTCCTCGCTATTTGGAACTTATCGCGCTTTTTCCAGATGGTTCAAAAGAGTCAAATGATTTTTTGGATTTTCTGAATACCAAACCTGATGGATTTAACCTACTGTGGGGAGGAGAGCAAGAATGAATATTTGGATTGTCACAATCGGTAGCAGTGATGTGCAACTTGAGAGCAATAAAATAATTCGTGAAAAGGGCCTAACTGAGAAGCAAAGAAGCCATAAGGTTTGGTATGAATGGTATGATGAGGCGATTAAGGAAGAGTGCCACGATATACTTTTTGTACCCAAGAAATCTTATAATGAGAGTGATGATGATGAGTTTTACCGGATTGAAGCCAGAGTTTTGGGGACGGTTTATGAGTCAAGTTCTTTGAATGTACAAGATGAAATTTGGTCGTATCTAACCTTTCCCCTGCTAGATAATTTTGTGGGAGAGTTCAAAATATCTCACCCAGATGCGATCGCTATTATACTAACAGATCAATCTGAGATTTTCAAAGATAAGAAAGCGAGACAGAAAACGAAATGTGCTTACTGGCAAGATACCTGCAAGTTGGAGCCAATTTTGAAGAGGTATTTTCTGGATAAATTCCCCGAAGCAAAATGCGAACCAGTTTTTTTATCTCCGACATCTGCGGATAAAGGACTAGATGATTGGAACTACGTTCTCGACTTGGTTCGTGAAAAGCTACGCACTTTTAAGTTTGATGGTGAAGAAATCAAAAATGAAGAAATTAAGACGGTATATGTTAGCCATCAAGCAGGAACTCCAGCTATTTCATCGGCTGTACAGTTTGTCACGTTGGCACGGTTTAGAAATAATGTCGAGTTTTTAGTTAGCAATGAGTATAATCTAGAAACTCGTAAGATCCCTCGTTCTGCTTATCTCGGAGCTATTCAACTACAGGAGGCAAAAGCACTTTTGGAGCGGCATGATTATGCAGGTGTTCGGGATATTTTGGGGCTGACAAAAATAGCTCCAAATAACCCTAAAGAGAAACGCATCAAAGATTTACTAGATGCAGGAGAACAGTGGAATTTTGCTGAATTTCAAAAATTCAAGAAAATTTTAGCCGATCGCAAATTGTTACCAGTCCCTAATTTTCCGTGGTATCAGTCAGGATTTGAATCTATGTATCTCGCTTGGGTTCGCTTGGAACAAGGCAGTACGGTTGATGCGTTATTTCATAGCTTCCGTGCTGCTGAAGGCTCGATTATTAAGTGGGCGGAAAAGCGTTTTCGTTCTCACATCGTTCAAGATCCAAAATATGGACTTCAAATTCAGATTTCCATTTGTCAAGAATTACCTAACTACTTAAATGCACTGTCTAAAAATCTGCAAAAAAACTTTCAAGATCGGCGCAATTTAGGACTGTATGGCGATCAACTTTATGAGTTGCTAAAACAAGCTCGACCTGATTGGCAAAACCATCCAGACATTAAAACAGTTTGGGAAGTTGCTAAAAAAGAACGCAATAATTGCTTTCATCGTCTAGAAGGTTTACAAGAATCAGAGGTTTTTGCTGCTTGGGATACTCAAAATAAAGATGAGTGGAAACAGCGGATTTTAAGCTGCATGAATTTTATTGCCAAACAAGATTTGCTAGAAGAATTTACATCTCTTGAAGAAGCTAGTTTGATGGCGAAAGTGCATAAGGAATTAGTAGGGGCGATCGCCCCTAACAACATTCAAACCTAAAATTGGTATATCGCAGCATCCGGTTTTATGCGGTGTCGCGTCATACTTTGGGAGAGGTGGAAGTTTTGGGAGTGGGAGCGCTGGTGACAAAAGCACCGGGGTCAGTGATTATTTAGCTAATGCTGCGAGGCTGGCAGTAAATTAACTCAAACGACCTTTTTCCGTCGCGAGCCTCGCAGCTTTACGGGGCAAGGATTTCAGCGATTATTTTGAGCGAACACAGGTTTAAGTTCCACACAAAATATCTGAGCCTCGCAAATGACCTCTAGACACCTTGCACTGTCTTGGGTGTATCATAGAGGACTCCCCACTCGTTGGGGAAACTAATTGAATGGAAACTGAGATAATACCAGGATTCACTTTAGAGAGACGATGAATTCTCCCCACTCGTTGGGGAAACTAATTGAATGGAAACATTTGAGTCTATTACTAGCTCGAAAATTTGATCATGTTCTCCCCACTCGTTGGGGAAACTAATTGAATGGAAACTATTGAATCAACTCTTTTAACTCAGGTCTTCTTTCTACCTCCCCACTCGTTGGGGAAACTAATTGAATGGAAACAATCTAAAGCTGCGAAATCAAGAAGCTCTTTTTTCTCTTCTCCCCACTCGTTGGGGAAACTAATTGAATGGAAACTTCTGGCAACTTGCCTGCTATCTTCTCCCATTTCTGCTCCCCACTCGTTGGGGAAACTAATTGAATGGAAACTCAATGACTGCCCACGGCGTCCCGGCTGATTTATCTCCCCACTCGTTGGGGAAACTAATTGAATGGAAACGCTATTCCTTGCGGGTATTCTTGGGCAATATAGCACTCTCCCCACTCGTTGGGGAAACTAATTGAATGGAAACACCGGAATACTAACTTGACCGTCCATTCCGAATAAAATCTCCCCACTCGTTGGGGAAACTAATTGAATGGAAACCCCCGCGCCGCGTCAAATCCTGCAATCAGCGCATTAACAGCCTCCCCACTCGCTGGGGAAACTAATTGAATGGAAATGCACGAGTGTTGGCATCGTGATCTGTTGTATCTCCAAAAACTCCCCACCCGCTGGGAAAACTAATTGAATGGAAACTGCCGGCGTACCGCGTCGATTAGCGCCTGGACTTCATTAGTAGCCTCCCCACTCGTTGGGGAAACTAATTGAATGGAAACATTAACCCAGCTAACTTAAAGGGTTTATAGTCAAATTGTTTCTCCCCACTTGTTGGGGAAACTAATTGAATGGAAACAAGTTGATCGCGACTTCTTCGATAGCCCAAGTACCTCGTTCAACTCCCCACTCGTTGGGGAAACTAATTGAATGGAAACGCTAAAACAAAATTAGTGGAAGTCTTCTATTAATGCGACAGTTTAAGGGAAACCATAAATAGCTGTTGACAAAAGACTAGATTTCTAATAGCCTAATTTTGGGGGACGCCTCTACCGCATAGAGTGAACGTCCTTAAGGCATCGTCCTATCCCCCAGCCGAAGGGTTACGGCACTGTCTAGCAAGTTAACTTGTCACTTGCTAGAAATACATAGCTAAGACAAAGTGTGTCGAAGTCTTCTATTAATGCGGAATCGAAGGAGGCTTCGACCCCCCCGACACCGCAAACAGAAATTCAAAAATCAGAGCCTTCTGTAGTGCCAAAAGCTCCAAATTTTTAACCTCTGGAAAACTCCAAAGACAAACTTTTACAACTCAAATTTCTGCAATCAATCCGAGTTGCGAAGAATTAACAAGCACAAAAAAAAGCCCCGTAATCGGGGCAAAATATAACTATTCTCAGTCGTTGGGTGGGGGCGGGTTTATTATATTGTTGGTTTCTGACATAGATGGTTGGTGAAATCCGGTCCTACGAGAATTTGGGCACACGCGATCGCTTATTTTCGAGTTACCAAAACCCAATCGTCCGCTGTTTTGACAATCTCAGCATTCTGCAAACCTAAATGTTTTAAAACAGGTTTTTCTAACAGAAAATAAGGTTGAGGAAGAGATTGCCATTTCTGTTTGAGCGTTGGCGCGTCGGCGACAATAACTTGGCGTTGACTGTAAAAATTCAGCGATGGACGACCCAAGCGGTGAGAAGTAAACACTTGTTGACCCGCCGGACTTCCTGTGCGGACAATTTCGGCGATCGGCTTAACCGGATAATCCTCCGCCAGTTCCCACACCCAGTTATCTGAAGCCACCAATACCAGCAGCGTCAGGTAAGTTCCCCAAATTAAAACTAATATAAACTGCCGGTCTTTGCGGTGCAGCAACACTGCAGCCATTGTCATTGTCAAACCTACAACCATCAGCATTAACTGCAAATCACGCTCGGGAGGCATAATTTGTCCCCCGAGCCGTACCCAGCCACTGAAGTACACGCAACCGACGACAGCAACTACACCCAGCATTGCCAAAATCGCGGGATGAGGCAACAAAGAAATAGCATCAAAACGTTCTTCTGCTTCCTCTTTGACTGGCTCTGGCGGCAGCCACAGTTGCTCCCAAACTTCAGCGATATAACTGCCAACGGCAAGAGCAAAAGCTGGATAAATTGGCAAAACATACCACGGCAATTTAGTAGTCATCACAGAAATAGCCAGTAGATATACTCCAGTCCAAACCAATACTAATTTTGGCCCGGGAAAACTGCGATTTTCCCAACTCAAACGCAGCCCTTGCAGCCAAAATAACTGCCAGGGCCAAGCTAATTTTAAAATTTCTAAAAGATAATACCAGGGCGGGCCTTTGTGACTGCTCACAGGTTCCGAAATGCGCCGGAAAGATTCGTTAACTAAATTAGCGTGGATGAAATATTGGCCGTAGTGCAGCCATTGGGCAAAATACCAAGCCGCTACTGGCAATGTTCCGATCGCCAATCCGCCCCAAAGATACCCAGAAGTGAGGAGTCGCGGAGTATCCCAAAGCAAAAAAATACAGCCGATCCCAGCCAGCAGCAGCCCCAACATGACGCCCTTAGTCAGGCAAATGAGTCCGAACCCAATTCCCGCTCCCAAAGCGTAGCGCAAGTCGCGGCGCGATCGTAGCAAACACCACATCGCCGCCAGCAAAAAACACAAAACTGCTCCATCCAACATCGCCAAACGTCCATGCCGCACCACCGGTAACAGCGTCAGATACACTAGGGCAGAAAAAATGGCGATCGAACGCGGAGGAAACAACTCCCTGCCAATGGCGTAAAGCAAGGGCACTGAAGTGGCTGTCAGCATCGCCGGTACCAACCTCGCCGTCAATTCGCTGACACCGCCTGCTGCAAAACACAGCCCGATTAGCCAGTGTACCAGCGGCGGTTTGTTCAAATAAGGCATAGAGTCGATCGTCGGATACAGCCAATTTAAGTTGCCACGCCAAATTTCGCGACTTACCTGCGCTGCAATGCCTTCATCCCAATCCCGCAAAGCCACGCCGCCCAGATTCAGCCCGAAAATCAGCACTGCAGCCAACAGAAAAGCCAGCATCCACACTTTGTCTGTCAAGCTGTCATTCCAGCGATTTTTCGGTTTGCGGCCCAGGAATGGAAAGATTTCTGACATAAGTTAAGAGAGTTTTGAGCGTCCCAAACTGAAGGTAAACTTAGACAGCAGTTATTTGCGACTAGGAAAATACCATGAACTTGCCTGTAATTATAGATATTATCATTGGCTTAGTCTTTATCTACCTGACTTTAAGCTTGCTAGCTTCGGAAATTCAGGAACTGATTGCTACTGTTTGGCAGTGGCGGGCGGAACATTTAAAGAAGTCGATCGAAGTGCTAATTTCTGGAGGCAGCGAAGGCGCGAAAGATCCCCTGCAACTTAAGAGAGTTGGACACTTGGCTCATTCGATTTACGCCAATCCGATTATCAAGGATTTGAATCAGGGAGCCAAAGGGCTTTTATCAGAGGGATTCCGCTCTGTTACGCACCGCATGGGGAATTTGTACCACGGAGTTACGGGTACTAAAAATGTTTTCGGCAATAAATCCAGTGGGCCTTCTTATATTCCAGCCGAGTGTTTTTCTGCTAGCCTTTTGGAGACTTTAAAGGTTTCTAGTTTGCTCAGCTCTATTTCTAAAACCCGATTGGAAAGATTTAAAAATTTACAATTAGCACAAATTCAACAGATTGGAGAAAATCTGAGTTTGCCGGATGCTACTAAACCGATTATTGAGCAAGAATTTAGGTGGCTGAATGCGGAGTTCAATCGAGTTGTTGAAGATTATCAAAACAATTTAGCAAATTTGAACAACAGCTTAGATCGGATGTCGGAAAAGCTAGGATTTTATATTAAGGATTCTCAGGTTTATCTACCAGAAACCGAGCTGGCAGGGAGAGAATTTCAGAGGCAGATGGCATTTGTAAAGGCTCGTTTTGACAGCAAAATTGAGCGGGTGGCGCTGCTGGGGCAACTGCAACCGAGTTTCAGCAATCTGTTAAATACTGTTAAAAAAAGTCAAGATACGGTAGCAGAAATTATGGATATCCAAGAAGAGAGTCCGATTTATCAACAAATTCAAGAAACCTTGGACAGTATGCCAGAATCTTTGAAACGTAGCCTTTATATTTTAGCGCAGCGCGCTGAAAAAAGCGGCGGAGATACTCAAGAGCAGTTGCAGCGGTTTCAGAAAGAAATTGAAATTTGGTTTGACCAATCGATGGAGCGTGCTTCTGGTGTTTACAAGCGGAATGCCAGAGGGGTAGCGATTTTGCTCGGAACTGCGATCGCTGTCGCTGCTAATGCTGATAGCATTCATATTATTAATCGGTTGTCGAAGGATTCGATGTTGCGATCGACTGTTAATTTGTACGCTGAGCAGTTGGTGGCAAATAATGCTAAGACTAAATCAAATAATTTAACCAGTCTTGCAAAAGTTCAAAATGATGTCGATCGAGCTTTGGATCAGGTAGCTCTGCCTTTTGGATGGAGCGAACAGAACAGCTTAGAACGAGATAAGCAGGGGAATTTATTGTGGCCGGCTTTGATTGCAAAATTGTTTGGCTGGATATTGAGCGGCGTAGCTATTTCTATGGGGGCTGCTTTTTGGTTTGAGGCGCTCAATAAGATTATTAATATTCGCAATGCAGGGAAAAAACCGCCATCTTCCACAGAATCTTGAGGGGTGCAGTTGCGAGGCCAATTTACTAAGTGTCATACCCTTTTAGATTTTAGATTTTAGATGGGGGAATGACTGAAGACTATCGAGGTTTGAAGCACGGGCTGACAGTTGGATTCTTTTTTGAAGGTGGTATCACGGATAGGATACCGGATTGATCGGTAATTGCGCGTTTGCCGGAAGTAAGGGAAAACACGCAGAATATAAATTCCGTGCGATCGCGGATGGCAGTGCAGCAGAAATAGGGGAAACTAATAGATAGGTTAAATAAGAATGGGCGAAATAAACAAGGTCGCTGGCAGTTTCAGAAGCTCTGACTCCAAGGCTGTATCTACCGCTAAACACACTCTTGGAGGACGGAATATGTTAACTTCTTTCAGGGAAACGACTCCCGCCTTGGAATACGCAAATCCCCCATCCAAAAGCTTTGTAGTCAATGACTCCAGCATCAATGAAGGTGGATATTTTGTTTCCAGAATTTTGGCTGGGGAATCTGACTGCATCGAGAAATTTACCTCGGCACTTCAAAAATATGCCTCTATCCTTAGAGAGATTGACAAAGTTGGCTCGACTTCAGATGGCAGCTCGGGCAAACTGCAATTAGGCTTTGTTATCCTCAGTTCAGATTACCTGGAACCATACAAAAGTCAATTGCCAAAATCGCATAGTTCTCTGACTCAAAACAGCGGACTTGGTTCGTGTTATGCCGATCGAGATAGTGATACACTCAGCAACGGCGGTGGGCGCGATCGACTGTTTGCTCATTAAGGAGAGTGATTTAATGGAGGGTATGGAACGTACCGAGGGCGACTGAACCCGAATGCAATTGTAATTAGGTAGGCAGGGGCGATCGAAATCAACGATTTAATCTGACTCAATTTGCAATCATATCAATTCGCGCTGAATAATTTGAATCACGTTTGTAGTGAAGATGGCAGTCGTCACAGTGTCGGTAGCACGCCATAAGCCAATTGATTTCTAGCGATGGGTTCCACTTAATATTAGACCGTTTTGACTGTTAGTAAATGCGACCAAACCTCGTGGTAATCAGTATTTGGGTGTATCGCAAACCTAGCAACTTCAAAGCATATAGAATTATTCAAAATCTACATAATTCAGTTTTACCTTGGATGAAATACAGCTAGGTAAACTGTAGTGCCTTGTGCCTATACGTAAAATCTCACAATCAAATAAAAACTACTAAATATAAGAGGAGGTATTCGGGGGTGAATTACCTCCACTATTTCTGCATCCCTCAACTCAGGCTACTATTAGCAAAATAAGGTTAAAAAAAAATTGGATAATAGCACCTAGATTTATTTCAATATTCCCGATTAATATTGCGATCTATTCCCATAGATAGAGGCTCCAATTTCCATTTTAGTCACGAGGCAAAAGGCAAATACCGAGCAAAATAAATCAATAATTTTTTTTTAAAATGACACCAATTTCCCAATTGGGTGTTAAGATATAATCAAATAAGCCTGATGAGATAACTCCGGGGTGTATCTACTAATAATGCCCTTAATGGAGTCTCCAATATGAGTTCTACATTCGCTAAAGTTAACTCACAATCTGCTTTTGAAAAAATGCCACCGCGCTGCTTAGTCTTCATTGACTCCGGCGTAAAAGATTACGAGTCAATAACAGCGGGAGTGCTGCCGGGACAGCAGGTAGTAATACTCGATAGCACCAAAAACGGCATCGAACAAATCACCTCTGAAATTGAAAAATATGCCTCGACTAACGGGGCGATAGACTCGGTTCACATTATTTCTCACGGCAGTTCAGGCAGCCTACAACTAGGCAATACCGCTCTGGGTTCAGATAACATAGAGCAATAC